>JAUSHX010000006.1 GCA_030648265.1 bacterium | reverse complement strand
ATGAAATACGACTTCGTTGCGTTCGGCGACATAGTTACCGACTGCTTCATCAAGCTCAAGGAAGCAAAAGTGGAGTGCAACCTAGACCACGAAAATTGCATGCTGTGCGTGAAGTTCGGACAGAAAATCCCTTTTGAATCGGCTACGGAAGTTCCAGCTGTTGGTAACGGCCCGAATGCCGCCGTCGCGGCCGCGAAACTAGGCCTCCAAGCGGCGGTCGCCACCGAGCTCGGCGATGACCTCAACGGAAAGACGTGCATGAACGCACTCAAGGCGGCGCACGTTGCAACAGAATTTGTCGGCGTTCACAAGGGACAGAAAACCAACTATCACTACGTCCTGCAATACGAAGCGGAACGCACGATACTTATCAAACATGAGTTGTTTGAACGCTTCCTCCCGAAATTCGCGGAGGCTCCAAAGTGGTTTTATCTCACATCGCTCGCCGAAGGGACATATGAACTCCAGCGCGATATCGCCCGCTATGCGAAAGAAAATGCCGTCAAGCTCGCATTCCAACCCGGCACATTCCAGATTCGCTCTAAACTTGAAGATTTGAAAGAAGTCTACGCCGCGACGGAGATATTTTTCTGCAACAAAGAGGAGGCGCAACAAATTCTCGGCACGAAAGAAAGCGATATGAAAAAACTGCTCGCGAGTGTACGAGGCCTTGGCCCCAAAATTGCGGTTGTCACAGACGGTCAGAATGGAGCATACATAATGGATGATTCGGGCGCGTACCGCGCGCCGATGTATCCGGACCCGAAGCCGCCGGTAAATCGCACTGGCGCCGGAGATGCAACCTCATCCACGACCGTTGCCTACATAATAAAGGGACTTACTCCTCAAGAAGCGCTCCTGCGAGGAATGATAAACGCCTCGGCGGTTGTACAGGGGGTCGGCGCCCAAGCGGGACTGCTCACGGACAAAGAAGTGGAGGCACTGTATACAAAGCGTCTAAACGATTTCCAAATGACCGAAATTTAGATTACCTATCGTTTTTGTCCACATGCAGTGAGGCGACGCCTCACTGCATGTGGTAAGATTCGTTGATGGCGCGGAGAATGTCCTTCTCAGTCGACGAGTGGTTTCATTGCTTTAACCGCGGTGTTGAAAAAAGAAAGGTTTTTGAGAATGAGTTTGATGCAAATCGCTTTCTCATGACCCTGTATCTTGCTAACGGAACTAGACCGATTGGTCTTTACAATGAGCGCAAGCCAGAATTAGTAAGGACTTTTGATGCAGACCGCGGAGATCCGATCGTCTCTATTGGAGCATACTGCTTAATGCCGAATCATTTTCATTTGCTGATTAAAGAGATTATGAAGGGCGGTATTGCAAGATTCATGCAAAAGGTAGGGACCGCTTATACGATGTATTTTAATGCGAAAAACGAGCGTGTCGGGAATCTTTTTATGAAGCCATTTCGCGCTAGGCATGTAGGTGATGACTATTATTTCCAGCAGGTACTTCAATACATTCATTGCAATCCTGCCGAACTATATGAGCCAGAATGGAAATTAGGGAAAGTGAAAAATATGAAGCTATTGCAAGAAAAACTCATTGAATATCCGTACTCGAGTTTGCGAAGTTATGAAGCAAAAGCAAACAATCCGATACTTTCACGTGATGGGTTCGAAATTGCGGATCAATTACCATTGTCAAGAATGCTCAAGGAGGCTCGTGAATATTACGCAGATATCGCGCCCGAAAACCTAGAACGTTAGCCGACATGCAGTGAGGCGTCGCCTCATCGCATAGGCACTTTCTCGCTGGCTCGTTTGATGGCCGCAACTATGTGCGATACTCCGAGTCCGTAGGCCTCAACCAGTTCTTTGGGCTCGCCTGATTGGCCGAATTTATCATGCACGCCGACGAATTCAATCGGTGTCGGGCACTCCCGTGCCAGAAGTTCTGCAACGGCGCCTCCGAGACCGCCTGTTATTTGATGCTCTTCCACAGTGACAACAGAACCGGCTTCGCGCGCCACAGAAACTATCGTCTCTTTGTCCAATGGTTTTATTGTGTGCACATTGACGACAATGGTTCCGATTCCCTTCTCTTCGAGCTCTCGCGCCGCAAGAAGCGCATTATGTACCAAGGGACCGGTCGCACATACCGCAACTTTAGGATTCTTGCTTTTCCAGAATACCTGCGCCTTTCCAATCTCAAACGGAGTTTCCGGCGTGGTCATGACCGGCGTTTTGTCGCGGGCAAAACGCAAATAAACGGGCTTATCACTTTTAGCTGCTGCGAGAGTCGCCCTCCGGCCCTCTTCCGCATCGCAGGGCGAAATAACAATCATGTTCGGCATCGCACGCATGAGCGCGATATCTTCCAGCGCCTGATGCGTCGCACCATCGGGACCCGTGAGAAGCCCCGCATGCATTCCGCAAATCTTCACCGAAACATTATTTATGGCAATCGTCGTGCGTATCTGCTCCCAATTGCGTCCCGGAGAAAATGTCGCATACGATGTGATGAACGGAATTTTTCCGTAAATGGCCATTCCAGCGCTGACTGTAGCCATATTTTGCTCGGCGACTCCAACCTCAATAAAGCGCTTGGGGAATTCTTTCTGGAACCCATCCGCACGCGTGGATTCCGCCAAGTCCGCAGACAACACAACGACGCGCGCATCAGCCCTGCCCGCCTCCACTACGCCTTTCCCGAAGCCGTCTCGTGTCGCGGCCATAGTTGGACCCTCTCCGCCGGAGGCGGATCCGCCTTTGGCGGAAAAAACATCTTCCCGCAAGTGCATTTCTTTATTAATCATACGGTGATTAGTTTAAGTCCTGTACATTCATCGTATGCGCGAGACAGTGACACATCAACGTTGGTGAGAAATACTTCAAGCGTAACTGCAACCGATGCTTTTTTGATATGCGCACCGATACACTCAAGGGTTTTGTCGCACCTAGAAAGTACGGCGTGCACGTGAATGAATGGCTTGCCATCCACACTGGTGATATTGCCGGTCATGCTCGCCACTTCAAAATCTCCCTTTTCCGCACGAAAATGATATTCACGTTCTTCAAAATCGTAATACCCTATTTCAATATTGTTTACTGCGCCGATGCCGGTAAAAACTCCCGCGGTGATTTTGTGCTCCGTGCAGTATCTCAGAAGTGCGGGAATCACATCCTCCCCTCGTTCAAGGATTATCAGGTGATTTTTACCGTCTTTCGTAGTACGCATAATTATTTTGTTTTCAGCAACTCCTCCCGAGCAAGCGACAACTCCTGCAGAAAGACCACTGCCTCTTCCTTAGAAGGCGGTTTGCCGTGCCAGAGGTAATCATGCTCTATTGACTTAATTCCTTTCCCCGGAACCGTAATCGCATGAATGAGGGTCGGCTTGTCCGTAACCGTCTTTGCTTCTTCGCACGCGGAAACGAATTGCCTGATGTCGTTGCCGTCTATGTCAATGACGTGCCAGCCGAACGCGCGGTATTTATCGCCGAACGGCTCCAAGGGCATGACATCTTCGGTGTTCCCGTCTATCTGAATAAAATTGCGGTCTACGATTTGCGTGAGGTTCCCCAATTTCTTTGCGGCTGCAAACATAGCGCCTTCCCACGAATTTCCCTCGTCGTGTTCTCCGTCCGATGTCGCAACATAGACGCGGAAATCTTTGCCGTCCATCCGCGCGGCATATGCATAGCCAGCGGCCTGCGAAATCCCACTTCCCAAAGGTCCAGAGGTTGACTCAAGCCCGGGTAATCTTTCCCTCTCCGGATGCCCTTGGAGCCGTGAACCGAACTTTCGGAGCGTCAGACATTCTTCAACGGGAAAATATCCGGCGTGCGCCATAGCAGCGTACCGAACCGGCGCAATGTGGCCATTGGAGAGAAAGAGGCGGTCGCGTTCCGGCCAGTCAGGATTTTTCGGGTTATGCTTCAAGATATGGCCGTAGAGAGCCGCAAAAATGTCCGCCATTCCGAGTGGGCCCGCAGTGTGGCCCGAACCGGCTGCCGCGAGCATCCGGATGATTGTCTGCCGAATATCATTTGCCTTCAACTTCAGAGCTTTTACTTCCGAGTCTGTAATTCTCATTGTTGGCAGTATAACATTTCTAAAAATGCGCGTACTGCGTCATTGCGAGCGTAGCGAAGCAATCTAGGAGACTATACTATATTATTCTGGATTGCTTCGCGTTGCTCGCAATGACGGGTTTGAGGTTTTGTTTACCAAATTGCAAATTGAGGCTTGCAAATTAATTCTGTCCCGTAAGTTCTTTAAGGGCTTTTTTCACAATCTCGTCCGGAACCGGATGAGCATATTGGCCGTCTTTCACACGCACTTTGCCTATCGTTTCGAGCAAGACGTAGCGCGGGACTCCGCCGCGCGTTTTCTTGTCCGCAAGAGTCGCTTCCAATATCTTTTCAGATGAATAGCTTGGAAAATCTTTCGGCGTAATTCCAAGCCGCGCAAGATGTTTGTAAACTTCTGCGCAATCCGAGGAAGAAAATATGCCGAGTAATTCCGAAATCTTCGCTTCAGCCAGAATCCCATACCCCACGGCGAATCCGTGCGGCAGGCGGTATCCTGAAAGCAGTTCTATTGCGTGTCCGATGGTGTGCCCGAAATTGAGCACCATCCGCTCATTGCCCTCGCGAACGTCTCGTCCTGTCACCCCAATTTTATACTTCACGGAACAGAAAATGATTTCTTGAAGGGTGTCTGCAGTCTTTAGCGGCTCGTCGAGATTGAGACGCTCAACAATAGAGAGGGCCTCGCGGTCTGACGTGATGAAAGTCTTCACCGCCTCAAGGAGACCGTTAATTATCTGCTCGCGCGG
>JAUSHX010000036.1 GCA_030648265.1 bacterium | reverse complement strand
GAGATTCATCACCGATATTCCGGAAAAGGATTTGAAGAATCTCATCGCGTGCACATACACGAAAGATGTATTCGGCACCGATGAAATCACTCCGGTCAAAGATTTGGAAAATGGCCTCGACCTTCTTCAACTTTCAAACGGCCCGACGCTCGCATTCAAAGATGTCCCGCTTCAGTTACTGGGCAATTTGATGGAGTACGTTCTTGCCGAGAAGAAGCAAGAGCTCAACATTCTCGGCGCTACTTCAGGCGACACCGGCTCCGCAGCGGCGTACGCGCTCAAGGGAAGAAAGGGAATTCGGCTTTTTATGCTCTCGCCCTATGGGCGCATGAGCCGTTTCCAACAGCGCCAGATGTACACACTGAATGAGCCGAACTTTTTTAATATTGTGGTGAACGGCACATTTGACGATTGCCAGACAATTGTGAAGGAAGCGAATGCGGACGCGGATTTCAAGAAGAAGTATAAGCTCGGAGCGGTGAACTCCATCAATTGGGCGCGCATCTCGGCGCAGGTGGTCTACTATTTCTATGCATATCTCAAGGTGGCAAAGAATAATTCGGAGAGGGTTGCGTTTGCAATACCGAGCGGTAATTTCGGCAATGCTCTCTCTGCTCACATCGCAAAGAGAATGGGCTTGAATCTAGAGATAATTGTATGTACGAACGAGAATGATGTCCTTGACCAGTTTTTCCAAAGCGGAGTCTACCGCATCCGTAAGGGTAGTGACGTGAAAGTTACTTCAAGTCCGTCAATGGACATCGCATCGGCCTCAAACTTTGAACGTTTCGTTTTTGACTATGTCGGGCGGGATTCCGCGAAAGTGCATGCTTTGTGGGTAGAGCTCAACGAGAAAAGAGAATTTAATATCGGAAAATCCAATCCTGGGACAGCATTCGGAATGACATCAGGAAGCGCAACAGATGCGGGGGTATTGGATACCATCCGTGAGGTGCACAAAAAATATGGCGTCGTTATTGACCCGCACACGGCCATTGCCATGAAAGTCGGGCTAGAGAAACGCGAAGCGGGAGTTTCGCTCGTCGTCGTAGAAACAGCACAGCCCGCGAAGTTTGCAGATACGATGCGCGAAGCGCTTGGTTTTGAAGCGCCTGTTCCCAAAGGCTACGAGCAGCTTGAAAACCTCCCCGAGCATATTACGCGCATAGAAAACGATGCCGGACTGGTGAAGCAGTTTATTTCAGGACATGTGAACTGAAGCAAGTGGCGCAGATGTAATTTTTGTGGAAGACTATAGTGTATAAGTTATGGAATCGAATAAGCCACTCCCGCTTGCAGAGTTAAAGAGAGCGCGCAAGCCTATCAGGAACATCAATCTTGAGCATAGAGAAAGATTAACCAGGTTGGAGCGTTTCGCCGTGTGGATTACAGATCACATTGGCACGATGGGGTTCTTTATCGTTATTTTCGCGTGGACCATTGTCTGGCTTGGTTGGAATCTTCTCGCGCCAGCTGGACTTACATTTGACCCGTACCCAGCTTTCGTTCTCTGGCTTTTCATTTCCAACATGATTCAGATATTCCTGATGCCGCTTCTTCTCATCGGACAGAACTTGCAGGGGAAACACGCAGAGGCGCGAGCCGAGGCCGATTTTGAAGTGAACACAAAAGCAGAAAGGGAAATCGGGACAATCTTAGAGCATCTGGAAAATCAGGACAACGTGATGCAGGAGATTTTGAAGAAGCTAGAGAAGTGATTGTTTTCTAAATCACAAACACAAAACCGCCCATCGAGGGCGGTTTTGTGTTGAGTGGCGCCGCAGAGTACTGCGGCATCCACAAAAATCAACTACCTCGCAGCAAGCTGTCGAGGTATGAAGTGGTCGTTCTGTGCCGCTCGACTAATGCGGCCGACCGTGGTGCGTCCTTGGGTGCTTTTTCCTGATGTCTTTAATGCAACAAACATACTTTTGATTTTGATGCCCTCGCAGCAAGCTGCGCGGAAATCTTTTCTATTATATTCTCTATTGAGTTCAAATGTATCTGGCGGTGGTTTCAACGATGGCGGCCCTTCTGTGACCCGCTTATTCTTGAATTTTCCGAAATCAAAGACGTCCGCCATATTATTGAAAGTAAGGAAATAGTAACATAGCGAGAGCTAAGCTCCGGCTTTCCGTACTCTCAGCTGTGTAATCAGAGATTATTTTGGAAAACGCAAAAACCGCTCAACTGCGAGGTCAAGCGGTTTTTTGCATTTATGTGGAGATGGGGAGTAGTGGGCTCCCGTCCAGGAGTAGGATTGCGAATGATGCTACGCCGCGTAGAGTATCTTTTCCCGTCCGAAGACGGATTTAAGCTTTGCATCTGTAAGATACACAGAATAATGCATTGCCGATTCCGAAGTCTTAGATACGCGCAGGAATTCGCGCATCAGTGCCTGAATGTTTTGACGCCCGGCGAAACTTAATCAAGCCTCGGCTTCGCGGACGGCGCTTAGGCTACGAGAGCGTAAGCGGGCTGCAAGTCTGCCACCTGTATAGGTGACAAAATTGCCCGTGCTACTTTGTTCGCACTTAGAATTTGAGTGTTTGTATGGGAGACGCTCACTCCCGTGGCGCACATGTCGCTCTCTATAATCCTGTCGAATCAAATCATCCCCCGACCGCATTTTAAGGTTCGCTCAAGGTTCGACCTTAAGGGAGCCCAAGGTCGAACCTTAGAATTCGGCGAACCTTGGGACACAAATGCAATCGGGGACCGACTAATCACAGGCTCTTTTTCAAAGTTCTATCCACCCTGCGCTTTTCTTCGCGGGCGCGTATGGAATGACGCTTGTCTTCCGTTTTCTTACCGCGCGCAATTGCGATTCCGAGCTTCAGTTTGTACTTTCTATTATATACCCTAAGAGGCACAATTGTCAAGCCTTTTTCGGATTCCGCCCGCGCGATTTGCAGAATTTCTTTCTTTGAGAGCAGTAACCGGCGGGTTCTGTCCGGCTCATATGATTTTGGCGCATTTGCAGGTTGCCACGGCGGGATTGTGGCGCCCACGAGGTACGCCTCGCCTCCGCGCGCGACGACGTGCGCGCCCTTGAGCGAACCCTGCCCGGCGCGGAGCGATTTCACTTCAAATCCGTGCAACTCCAAACCCGCCTCCAGTGTCTCAAGGATTTCATAGTCAAACCCAACCCTCTTATTTTCAACTAGGGACATGAAAACAACTATACACCAGCAAATCTCACATTGCCTCATATGTATAGGCATGCTATCTCCAACACAATTCTCCCCAATATCCACCGCATCTATCTGTACCAAACCTATGCGGTCGCATAGTATTGGTACATGGGGAAAATGGAAAAGGAAAATGTGCGGCGAACACGCAGAAACGAGCTCAAGAAAATCATTCTTGAAACCGTTAAATTTGCGGGGCTGATTAGCGTGTTTGTCGTTGCCCCAAATGTTGTCGGGGCTATGGCAAAACTCGGTATTCTCCGCTCGCCTCGGCAGACAGATATTGTCACGCGCTCGTGCGACCGCCTCGTCGCATCCGGCCTTCTAAAATGGGAGGAACGCAAGCTTCGTCTTACGGCAAAAGGGGTGTCGGCTTTACATACCCTTGAGGCACGCGAATTTGCGACACGGAAGCCTCGACGCTGGGACCACAAGTGGCGGGTACTCATATTCGATATTCCGGAATATCGGAAAGGCATGCGAAACAAAATTCGTCGTACGTTACAGACGATAGGTTTTGTTCATTTGCAACACAGCGTATGGATATATCCTTATGGCTGCGAAGACCTCATCACGCTTCTTAAGGCCGACTTTCGTGTCGGCAGAGACATGCTCTACATGATAGTAGATTCGTTGGAAGGGGATGCGCCTATCAGGAAGCATTTTGGATTGCAGAATGGCTGAAATGGAAACGGCGGGCATTTAATCCCGGGGATATTCACGTACCAAACCTATGCGACCGCATAGGTTTGGTACGTTGAGAACTTGAGGCTGGAAACCGGCATCAATCTTAAAGAAACGTTTGCTTATGATACAGAAAAGAGTTCACGCAGATCTTTTTCAATAGAAAGGGCATCTTGTACACCTTGGTCAAAAGTAATTTGCAGTTTCTTTCGGTTGCGCGTTAATTTTTTTCCGGCGGGAAGGTTTTGCGGTGCCACGGCGATGACATGGGCGCCGGGTGCTTTCATCGCGAATACATTGGTGGAAATGTCTCGGATGACGGCGTCGCGCATTCCGTGAGGGAGATGTGTTGCGTACCCCCTCATTATCGTACGCGTAACGATAGTGCGTGGCGATGTATGATTTAAAACAAGGATTTTCTTCACACCCTGACGCAATGCCTGCGTTACATGGTCCTGAAGAACTGGCCCGAGTTCTCCGTCTGTGTAGCGTTTTCCAGCGATTGGTATTTTCCTCCCAAATATAATCGGGTCTGCGGTCGTGGCACGCAAGATTTCAAACGGGTCAAGCGCATCTTTGACGCTTACATACCGCGCGTTCCCGGCGTCAAAATCTTCTATCGGCACAAACCAGCGTATCGCGGAGGAATTCAGGGCACCCGTATCAAGGCGCTCTTGCTCTTTGAAAACGATGTCAACGAGATAGTCAATGTCCATCATGCGCCAGAAGCGCAAGAGAGAAATAAACCGCGGCGTTGAAAGAAGTTCTCTCCAAATACGTTTCATCCCCTCGTATTGCCCGGAGGAAAAATAGAAAACATTTCCCGCATCGCCAGATGAACCAATCATCACATCGGGCCTGGTTATTCCCAGTTGCGTGGCGAGTGCATACAAAAATCCCGCGCCATGCGCACTGCGCATCCCGCCCCCTGAACATACGATTGCCGTCAATTCTCTGTCGCTCATGCCAACACTATACCGCAAAGATTGAGGTGATGCGGGAATTTCGCTCTTATTTTCTAGCCACTAGAAGTCCCGACGCTCCCGCCTGCGCCGAGGCTTCGGCGGGCAGGTTGGTCGGGACCCCGATCGCTCTTAGCGCGTCGGGGCTATTTATGTATAATTCCCCGATATGGCCACGATACCTGCACCAAAAAATCAAAGGCAACGCAAGACGCGCGGGCCTGTAGCTCCCCAGAAAGGGCCGAGTATTTGGGTGCAACTCGCCACAGCGATGCTGGTTTTCCTCCTGCTTTCCGCGCTGTATTCGTCGGTAAAGCAATACGTGAGCGTAGAAAAAGAAGCCGTGCCCTTGTCGCAGATAGCCGCGGATATCGGAGCGGGAAAGATTTCAGAAGTCATCATTGAAGGCGATGTCATAAAGGCGACATATGCAGATAAGACAGAGAAAACATCGCGCAAGGAAACGGAAACATCTTTCACGCAGACACTCGCCAATTACAATGTTCCCAAGGAACAGGTTGACGCAGTGAAGATTGATATCAAAAACGAGGGAGGTGCGCGGTTCTGGTTTTTGACGCTGGCGCCACTCCTGATACCGGTACTCCTTCTTTTCGGGATTATCTGGTACTTGTCGCGGCAGGTGAAATCGGGCGGGATGCAGGCGCTCACATTCGGCAAATCAATGGCGCGCCTTGTTTCTCCGGAAGACGAAGCGCAGAAAGTGACGTTTGCCGACGTGGCCGGAGCCAAAGAGGCGAAATCGGAACTTTTGGAAATAGTGGACTTCTTGAAAAATCCGAAAAAGTTTCTGGAAATAGGCGCGAGGATTCCAAAAGGTGTTCTTTTGATGGGGGCAAGCGGTACGGGGAAAACTCTGCTCGCGAGAGCTGTGGCAGGCGAGGCGGGCGTGCCTTTCTTCTCAATTTCCGGCTCTGAATTCGTTGAAATGTTCGTCGGCGTTGGCGCATCGCGCGTGCGCGACACATTTCTAATAGCCAAAAAGGCAGCGCCATCCATTTTGTTCGTGGACGAGATTGATGCCATAGGGCGCGTGCGCGGTTCGGGCGTAGGAGGGGGCAACGACGAGCGCGAGCAGACACTCAACCAAATCCTTGTTGAAATGGACGGTTTTGAAGTGAATGAAAAAGTCATAGTCATGGCGGCGACAAATCGGCCTGATGTATTAGACCCTGCACTTGTGCGCCCGGGGCGTTTTGACAGGCGCGTAACGATTGATTTGCCTGACAGAAAAGACCGCGAGGATATTCTGAAAGTCCACGCCCGTAAAAAGCCGTTCGGGCCGGATGTGAAGTTGACAGTGATTGCAGAGCGCACGCCGGGATTTTCGGGTGCCGACCTCGCCAACCTCATGAACGAAGCGGCGATTCTTGCCGCGCGCGAAGAGCGCAAGGAAATTACGCAATACGACCTCATTCGCTCCATTGAAAAAGTGATGCTCGGGCCCGAGCGCCGAAGCCACGTTTTGAACAAGAAAGAAAAAGAGATTACGGCGTATCACGAAGCGGGGCATGCAATTGTCGCCTCTGTATTGCCGTATGCCGACCCAGTGCACAAGATTTCAATCATCAGCCGAGGACGCGCCGCCGGCTACACACTGAAGCTCCCATTGGACGAGCGCCGGATGCAATCGCGCAAAGAATTTTTGGACGACATCGCCGTGTCCCTCGGCGGGTACATTGCGGAGAAATTAATTTTCAAAGACATCACCACGGGCGCTTCAAATGATTTGCAGGTGCTTACAGCGCTCGCGCGCGACATGGTCACGCGCTATGGCATGTCCGAAAAAATGGGCCCTGTCGCTTTTGACGCGGCGCTTGGGCGCACGCTTTTCGGAGGCGGTGTAGAGGGCGGAGAACAGTCGGAAGAGGTCTCGGCGCAGATTGACGCGGAGGTTAAGGCAATAATTACCGGCGCGCTCAAAAAGGCGGAAGCTGTCATCAAGAAACACCGCCGAGCGATGGATGCGATTGCAAAGAAATTAATTGAAGTGGAAACAATAGAGCGCGAAGATTTTGAAAAGATTTTGATTGCGCATGGAATTACGCCAAAGAAGAAACAAGACATTGAGCATCAGCCAATCGCCTGACGACTTCGGATTGAAGCGATAAACTGCACCCCTCGTATTGTTGGCCAGACAATACGAGGGGTTTGACACGTGGTGGCTTCAGGGCACGTCATCGCCGAAGTACTCGTTGACGTCCTTGCCGAGATCCCTGATCGACCATATGTACGTGCGTATCAGGTAGAGGACTACGTACATTGTTACGAGCGCGGCGAACACTCGCCACTTGTCTGCATTAGCCGCAGCCGCCATCGCAAGATCCGCCCAAATAGAAAGCCATGCGAGCCATCCAATGGCTTTCCGTGCGGGCAAAACCTCCCCCACGCCCCTAGCGACCATCCACGCGTTTGTGAACGGCCACCAGAAGAATCGCCCGATAGGGCACAAAATGTCGCTCCAGAGTGCGCGCAAGTCTGCCAGAAACCCTTCAGATGCCGGAGTCTTTCCATGGGTCCTGAAAACGAGAAATCCGCACACGACGATCATCAAGATCCAGAACAGGCCGTACAAGAACCACCCAGTCAGGGTCATAGCAATATCTCCTCAATATAAAGACCAATGAACCGGTCGGAACGGCCACTATCTCAAATCGCAGAGAGAGAGTCAATCGTAAGAGCCGGTAGCCAGAAGCCCGTAGCTTGTAGCCACAAAACTCCCAGAGAACCCAGTTGCTGATTGAGTTTGCCACAGGCTACCGGCTATAAGCTACTGGCTAACCTCCAGTGAATCACTTCGTTCCCAAGCCCGTGTTGCTTGTCGCAAAGTGACCAGATTTTTACTCCCTCATCCGTAACGATCGGTTCGGTAACTTGCCAGTCTTCTTTCACGAGCGTGATTGTGTCCTCGGCGGGTTTCAGGCCGAAAAAGCGCGGGCCGTTTTCTGAAAGGAATCCTTCCAACTTGTCCAAGCATCCGAGCTCGTCAAACACTTGCGTGTAAAGTTCAAGAGCCACCGGAGAATTGAATACGCCGAATGCACAGCAGGAAGAAAACTTTTTTGACTCCGGATGAGGCGCACTGTCAGTCCCCGCGGAAACAAATGGCAGTCCTTTCTTCACTATCTCGCGCACGTGTTCACGGTCCTCCATCTTTTTTATCAACGGCTTCATGTGAAGTAACGTGCGATATCCGCCGGAAAACGCTTGCCGGCGGTCGTACATTAAATGCGTGGGAGTTACCGTTGCTACGAGCCGTCCTTCTTTTCCGTTTTTTTCTATAAAATCCACCGCTTCGCTTGTAGACATATGTTCAAGCGAAACTTTGAGTTTTGGATATTCATCCAGCAGGCGCGGCAATACTTCTTTGATAAAAATCTTCTCGCCGTCGTACGGGTCTTCTTCCACGTTATTATCGTTCAGGTGTACTTCGCCGTGGAGTAGAAGCGGCATACCGACATTTTCCATCTCACGCAGAACTTCTTTGGCTTCAAGAATGTTGCGATAGCCCCATTGCGAATTTGTCGTCGCGCCATATGGATATGATTTAACCGCGTAGATTTTGCAGACATCGCCGGACGCGCCTTTTCCAATATCTTTCGGCGATAATTTCTTCGTCAAATAAAAAGTCATCAGTGGCTCAAATTTCTGTTCCACGGACATTCCAACATTCTGCAGAATGTTGGAATGTCCTGAAACGGCGGAAAGGATTTCTTTTTTGTATTCTGCCGCCTGTTCTACGGTATCAATCGGCGGTTCGGTGTTGGGCATTATTATTCCGCGCCCGAATCTTTCTGCAGTGTACTTTGTAACCGCGCGCAAAGTTGCTCCGCGCCGTAGGTGTACATGCGAGTCAAACGGCTTTTTTATGGTGATTTCTTGCTTTGCCACGAAGACATTATACACAAAGGATGCCGGTGGTATAATGCCGAATCCATGGCGGTTAGCGAGCGGAATCGCGCAAGCTTGCTTGCATGATCCGCGAGCGACACCGACATATGGAACATATGGCAAAAGACGTCGCAAAACTGGCAATTGCACTTCATAAAAAGCTCGGAGGGAAAATCCGGATAATGCCGGCGGCACCTGTTCGCAACAGGGCTGATTTGTCGCTCGTGTACACCCCTGGGGTCGCGGCCGTTTCCCTGCTGGTCGCAAAGAATCCTGAATTGGCCCGCGAATATACGATGAAAGGCAGGATGGTCGCTGTTATTTCCGACGGTTCTGCGGTCTTGGGACTCGGCAATATCGGAGCACTTGGGGCGTTACCGGTGATGGAAGGGAAGTGCGCGCTTTTCAAGACATTCGCGGGAGTTGATGCAATACCGATAGTCTTGGATACGCAGGATACGGACGAAATCGTAAATACTGTCATAAATATTGCACCGGCATTCGGCGGTATCAACCTGGAAGATATCTCATCGCCACGCTGTTTTGAAATAGAGCGGCGCGTTGTTGAAGCGCTTGATATTCCCGTGATGCACGACGACCAGCACGGCACAGCAATCGTCGTCTTGGCCGGTCTTCTGAATTCTCTAAAAGTCGTTGGCAAAAGACTTGCGAACGTGCGCATTGTGATTTCGGGCGCCGGTGCAGCGGGAACTGCAGTTGCGAAAATTGCACATGCTGCGGGAGCAAAAAACATCATCATGCTAGACCGCAAGGGAATTATTGACGCGACGCGCTCGGAACCGCACAAGAAAGAACTCGCCGGTTTTACGAATCCGCACGGCATACGAGGGGGCTTGCGCGAAGCGCTCACAGGTGCGGACGTTCTCATCGGAGTTTCCGGCCCGGGTCTTGCGAAGGCAGAAGACATCAAATTGATGGCAAAGAAGTCTATCGTGTTTGCGCTTGCAAATCCTGTTCCTGAAATAATGCCGGACGAGGCTAAACGTGGGGGTGCCGCAGTCATCGGTACCGGACGTTCAGATTTCCCGAATCAGATAAACAACTCCCTCATATTTCCCGGCCTTTTCCGCGGGGCGCTTGACCATGGCGTGAAGAAAATCACACAAGAAATCAAGCTCAAAGCAGCGTACGCGCTTGCCGCGCTTGTAAAGAAACCGACGGCCGTGAAAGTTCTTCCCGACATGTTTGATAAGAGAGTGGCGAAAGCGGTTGCCAAGGCGATTCGCTAGGCGCGTATGGATGAATCAGTTGTTAGAGTAATAGCAACTGGCGGAACCATTGATGAGGATCATACTGACCATGTAACGGGCAGATCTCTTTTTACGCAGAGTCGTGTACCACAGATGTTGGCCGATGCGGGTATCACGAACGGGGTAGCGTTTGAAACTCTTTTCACAAAAGATTCATCGGATATCACTGAGGAAGAGAGGAAACGAATACTTGAACACTGTCTATCATGTCCGGAAAAAAGAATCGTTATTACACACGGAACGAATACAATGGTTGAAACTGCAGTGGCGCTCGGGAAAAATGTTCACAACAAGACAGTGGTTCTTGTCGGAGCGTTCATACCATTTATCCGGGAAGGTTCGGATGCGGTTCCAAATCTCAAATTCGCGATTGAGAAAGTGAAGCAACTTTCGCCCGGTGTGTATATAGCAATGAACGGGGAGTTGTTTCTCTGGAACAATGTCAGAAAGAATAAAGACAAACGGGTCTTTGAAAATCTTGAAAAAACGGTAGAGTAATGATGTACCGCCCGTAGCTCAGTTGGTTAGAGCGAGGAGCTTATACCTCCTAGGTCCTTGGTTCGAGTCCAAGCGGGCGGACAGACAATTGGGGATTTGGTGTTGCGCGTAATGCCTAGCGTGCGACAATGTAAACATGCGTATCAAGTTCCTGTCGGCCATGACCCTCCTTATTTTTGGTTTACCACTGTTCGCTA
>JAUSHX010000034.1 GCA_030648265.1 bacterium | reverse complement strand
GTGCCTCGCGGTCGAGCATATCCGACAAAGGAGCTACCCATTCTTTCGGCATTGCATAGTCAACAAGTAGAGCCGACAACTGGCGGTCAAGTATCTCTCCGCGTACAGATCCTTCGTCGCAAGCGACGATTTTGGATTTTTTAGAGCAATGATAATAGACATAGTGATGGACTTTGCCGGACACTTGCCGCTTCAATCTATTCTCTCCGGTAATGCTCATGTCGCACGTCGCGCACCGCAGAAGCCCACAGAATGGCCTCGGGTCGGCTTTGGCGGACGGACGACGCCCTCGGCCTCGCAAGACGGCGTTCGCTCTGTCCCAAAGGTCTTTCGTTACGAGCGGCTCATGCTTGCCCTCGTGTATCTCGCCGGTGTAGCGGAAATGTCCGTAGTAAAAGGGATTTTGCAATATGAAAGAAATGCGGGAAATATTGATACGGAGATTGCCTCTGGAGCGGATGCCCGCCCGTTCTAAAATATCGGACATATTTTCGAGATTGACAGTTCCCGTCGCGTAGAGCTCAAAGATTTTCTTGACGAGTTTCGCGTTTTTGCGATGAACGACAACCGTCTTGGTACTCGCGTCGTTCTGGTACCCAAAGGGAGCGACGCCGGGATAGATACCCATTCTCGCTTTATGCTTCAGCCCGCGCGAAGTGTTCGCACTCAACTGGCGGATATATTCTGTCGCCATGCCGAGCTCCACTGACATCATCAATACGTTGTCGGCAGGGTAGTAACTGCGGTCGTGCGTTTGGATATGCGCGATGTTTCCATTCTGCAAAAGCCACTGGATTTGTCCGCCGTCTACCGGATTTCTAGCAAGTCTGTCTATTTTCCAGCACACAATACCTTGTGCTTCGCCTTTCTGTATTCGCGCCATCATCTCGCCGAACATGGGGCGGCCCGGCATCTTCGCCGATTTCTTTTCTACGAATACCTCAACGACGTTGAGTTGTTCGCGCTTCGCAAGCGCGTGCAACTCTGCAAGCTGTGATTCGATAGACAAAATCTGTTTGTCTTCAACATCAGTGCTTTTACGTGCGTAGAGGAAATAATTCATCAAACTCAGTATAAGCCCTTCTTCCAAACCTTACAAAAATCATCTTTGGACAATTAAGATAACGTGAGCTAGATTTTGACCTTCTTTTCACTGCTAAAAATCTACTTATTTGACTATCCACAAGTGGTTGAATTTAGGCTTGATTTCTGTATAATGAATATACTCATTTACCAAGTGTAAAAGGAGTTCTTGAAACGCCCATATGGGCGTTTCTTGCCACCTAGGGCTTTTGATTCTCTTGAGATTTAGCATGTGCCTTTAAATGTTTTTGCTTCTGTGATGGATTGTCAACATAGATAGCGGTGATCAAATAGTTTCCATATTTTATTTCTTGAAGAATTACAAGAAAATCTTCTTGCTCAAGAAAAAAATAAGTGCGAGCCGCCCATCTCTTTTTTGTTGCCTGTTCTTGTTTCCAAATTAGCACTGCTGGATCATCGGCGTGTTCAATTATTGCTTTAATCCAACTAATACGTTCGCACCGGCGTATAGATAAAATACGTTGCTTTGTCTTACGATCTTCTTCTGTTGTTATATGACTGAATGCACGCGGTTTTCCTCCATCGTTAGCTTTGTCGTGAAAAACTCTCTTTCCCTCGAATTGCGGTTGTGATTTTATGAAATCTCTCTCGAATATTGAAAATAGATGCGCAATATATGCATCCGGATTGCCGCCGAAGTCTTCGAGCCGAGCGAGTGGCTCTAGCCATGTAGGTAGAGTGCTCATACTCTATAGAACATCTCGCCCTTTCCAGTAAAAGATGTTTGTCTTCGACTCTCTAACGAGTGTTGATTTCAGTAAATCGTATCCAGAGCGCATGCGCATTCTTTCAACGACTTTTTTCTTTGCTTCACTTTTCAAATCGGGCCTATTTAAGAATTGCATCGCGCCGATTAGCAAGTCAGCTAGTTGTAGTACTTCTACCTCATCAGAGTGTACTTGCTGGATTCGTTTGATGATATTCCCGTCAAAGTCATACATATCGTTGCGTAACACATCCCACAACTTCTTTACTTTCCGGCCGCCACGCGTGTCTTTGATATCGATATAGATGAAGTATTTATTCTGGGGGTCGAGAATCTTGCTCAATAATTCAAAATACATCTTGTAGTAAAAATCATCGTGTGTCTGCTTGAATTTTTCGTGGCTTAGCCCATCTTTGTTGACAATTATGGCCCGAAAATGGAGATCATCGTTGTCAAAGAAATAATCGATGATATCTAGATAGAAAGGCAACTTATTAGCCGAGACTTTTTTCCACTTAATCTCCGTAGTGGGCTTAATTTTATGTTTTTCCTTTATCTCTTTGATACGTTGGTTCGCCAGTTTAACCTTCTCGACAGGAGAGTAGACGGAACCAAGCACCATCGTCGGAATGCCGTCATTTTCAAGATGATTACTTTCATCGCAGTAAATATTGTATTCGGCCATGATTCTTGCATTTTACCACAACAAAGGGAGCTTCGCTGGTTTCAGACCCGCCAGCGAAGGGGCTGGTGCGCGCACGGGAGGGAGGGGCAAGCACACTACGGGCGTGTTCTGCATTCGCATTCCCCTCCAAAAAAATCTTCCTCCAAAAAATCTTCGGCTTCTGAATTTTGAACCTCACCCTCCACGCGCGCGAAGCGCGCGGAATGCCTTTAATCCATTGGCGGGAATTGCATTCTGCCCGAAAAAATTCTGGGAAAACTGACCTATCTTTGATTCTGGAGTCCCTATTAAAGCACGCTAGAACCAATTTCGCCCCCTGACCTTCTTCTCGCGCCTCGCGGACTCGGCGCTCACCGCCCGCTCGCAGACTCGCGGTCGGCCCCGTGCCCTGTCCGCGCTTTCCGCCCTTATGGCGGTTCTTTTTTGTGGGGGGGTGTTCGGAATGCATGGAGCGGCAGGGCGAGGGTTTTTGGTTTTTGCGCGTTGCACGATTGTTTTTGGAGCAATTAGGAGTAGTATAATAAGTACGAAATATATGACAAATACATCACAAAGATTGT
>JAUSHX010000027.1 GCA_030648265.1 bacterium | reverse complement strand
ACGATGCATTTTGTACATTCCAATAAACCCACGTCGGGTCGCTCTGACGCACCAAAGCAGGCCTCACCTGCAAGTGCCCTGTTGCTGTAAATGTGGTTTGAGTTCCCTTGTGGGCATTCGCTGTAGACGACGTGAAAGTGATTGGCGGCGGCGGGTCGCAAGCGCCTCCCGAACAGCCGTAGGTGCAACGATTACTGTTGACCACACTTCCACAATTGTTATATCCTATGAGTTCGGAACCAGGAGCGGAGCCGGAACACTGATAGATGGCTACCCATCCTTTCACGACACAACTGCCGGTGCCTGTGCCACCGATTCCTGTGCCTGTGCCTGTGCCTGTGCCGCCGGTGCCAGAATTACCGATACCGGGATTACTGGGGCCGCCGCTCGGTTGTGAGCACGAGACATCAAGACCGCCATTTGAACCTCGGCAGGACCATGTCCAAGGACCAGTATCTCCACCCGCATTGTTTGCGCTCGTGCCTGTACTACAACCCCAGTGATTCACGCCGCAGGAGCCGTCCACCTTCGCAAAAGGCCCGCAAGTTGCAAGGTCAGTTCCTACAAATTCATAGCTCGGCGGATTGGAATTGTCGTATCTCCATATTTGCCACGAATGACCGTATGGATCATTTCCGCCGGTACAGTAGTTGGTCCAACTTCTCGCTTCAGAGCATGAGGCATTGCTACCGCCATTTAGACCGTTGCAGGCCCATGTCCAAGAATCAGCGGCCTCAACTTGGCTTGCACTCGTGCCAACTTTACAGCCGTAGTGAACGGTATTGCAGGAGCCGTCTGTAGACCATGTTCCAGTACCTCCTCCGCCCCCCACTGCACCACCACCAGGAATAAGCTGACAATCTCCCGAGGTGTCGGCTGGAACGGAGAGAACGCGCCCGGATATGAATTGACCATCATAATCATAGAAACCATATGGCTGCCCGCCGGTAAACCCCGGAAAATGCGAAACTCCTCCCTCGCCCAAACCCGACTCGCAGGATGCCGGAACGATAAATCCTCCTTCTGCTCCGCGCGGAGAAACAGATGAAAAGCCGACTTCCGCATTACTTGTTTTTAGATTTGATGCCATGCCCGACGAACGAACTGGGAAAAGCCCCGTTGTAAAAAGAAGAAGTGCGAGCACTATGAGCGCGCCGACTAACTGTCTGTCGCTTGCATCCCCCACGATAGACTTTGTTTTCATGGATATCCTTACATTACAGAATACCACGGATCGCACATGACAATATGTCAGTTGTTAACAACGCTAAGAAGCTTGAGATTGTCTTGTATGAATTGTTTCATTTTTGAGAGTCCCTCGCCGTAAATTTGTGGGTTGTTTCCCGGATACGCCATTCCCCAATCTTTGGGGGACATGGAATCAAGGATGGCGAGTGTTTTCGCGAATGTTTCTTTCGCCTCATTCTTTTCGCCTGTATTTAAAAGCGCAACACCGAGAGAATTGAGAAGCCAGGGGTTGTCGGGGACGATTTTGAGTCCCTCTCGCGCCGTCTCGGTAGTTTCTTTGTATTTGCCTTCTTGAAAATAAATCCATGCCAAATCGTTATGTCCCGCCCAGCTTTCCGGTTTCCATTTCAGAAATTCCTTAAAATCGCTTTCCGCCTCCGCGTAGTGTTTGGTGTATCCGTATATCAGCCCGCGCATGTAGTACGAGCGTTTGAAGTCAGGGTGCAGTTCTATTTCTTTGTTTATTTCGCGAAGTGCATCGGCAAAACCGCTTTGGATAAAGTATGTGCGTCCTAATTGATAGTGTGCGCCCTGTATGTCGGGATTAATCTCCAGCGCTTTTTCAAAATAACTCTGGGCTTTTTCTATGTCATACGCTCCTGCCTGCGCCGAGCGCCACGGCGCGGCAGGCAGGCCCCCACCAAAATAATAATTGCCTATCTCAAATTGCAACTCCGCATCATTCGGGTTGAGTACGGTGGCGACAGGTGCTGTATGAAAATATTTCCAAACAATCCATCCAATCCCGCTACGGTAGGTATAAAAGGCAGTTACAAGTATGATTGCTAGCGTACAAAGAGCCAGAGTCTTGTTTCTCTCTATTGACAAGATGGTTCGTTTAGTTATCATGGATATACAAACGGCTTCGGCCTGCCCCTCGCTCGAAAGAGCGGGGGGAAATCCTTTTTCATCCGTGTCATTGTAACACTCCTATTTAATGTATATTCTTCCTTTTCCTAGCCGCTAGATGCTAGTCCTTAGAACCTGATTCAGATGCAACAACTGCTTGTGATTGCCCCACGGGAATGCCTTGACAAGGTACTATAATTTAATATGATATTATCATATCAGTAAGATACTATATTTAATTTATGTCCACACTATCAGTCCCCCTTACCCCGGAGCTTGAAGTATTTATCAAGGCGCAGGTTAAAAGCGGCCGCGCCGCCAATAAGGCCGATGTCGTTCGCCGAGCGCTAAGGGCCATGTCTGAAGAAGAAGCTGTTGAAGCTGTATTACGAGCAGCGCGCGAACCTACGCTTAGAGGCAACCTTCGTGAACTGATGAAGAAGATAGATTAACGAGATAATTATGATGTTAAAGGTTTGCTACAAACCCTCGTTTGTGCGGCAGTTCAAGAAATTGCCGGTAGGTTTGCAGGAGGAGGCAATCGCCAAAATCGGATTCTTTAAAGACCCGAAAAATCACACGTTGCTCGGCGTCCATAAATTACATGGAAAATTAAAAAAATATTCCGGATTTTCGGTTGATTTTCAAAATCGAATAGTTTTCGATTATTTGTCCGCAAACGAAGTTGTGCTTCTTTCCATCGGCGACCACGATATTTATAAATAATCACAGGTTCTATTACCCATCTACTTGACTCTAATTCAAGTGCCCATTGCGTAAACTCTTTCTTTTCTTTTCCTAGCCGCTAGTCCCTGGCACCTAAAAGCTGTCCCGTTCCTATAAAGCATTACCCCCTCTCTTCCTATCCCCCGGTATTTGCGACAACTCGTTTGGACTGCCCGCGCATACTTTTGACCTTCCAATCAATGATGCTAGAATGGTGCTATGAAAAAGAGTGATAAAAAACCGGCGTCTTTATCTGCGCTCGCAGTCGAATTTGAGCGCGAGAAAGATGGTCGTTGGATTGCAGAAATACCCAAACTTCCCGGAGTCATGGCCTATGGCTCGACAAAACGTGATGCGCTTCAGCGCGTCTATGCTGTGGCACTTCGAACACTCGCTGATAGCGTAGAACATGGCGCCCTCTTCACTCCGGTCTCTCGTATTTTCGGGTATGGAGTGGCGCACCGCTAAATCCTCACAGGTTCTTAAAGCAATCCTCTCCTGTGGCTGGAGCATCAAGCGACAAAGAAGTTCGCACAAAATTCTTTCAAAAGCCGGTTGGCCGAATTTCACATTTGCTTTTCATGACCGTGAGGAAATCGGTCCGCGAATGCTCGCCCGCATCGCCAAACATACAGGGCTTAGGCCGGATCAGTTTTAAGATATTGTGACTGTCCACATTCCCTCTAGTGCCTAATGCTTAAAACCTATTCCCCAGACCCTAGAACCTAGTCGCTAGAACATTTCCTTGACTTTCCGCAAAAATAGTGTATCATTGCAAGTCGGATGGGTCTTTGTCAGCACAGAGAAGACCTGCCTTTACGAAGGAGACCAAGATGAAAACATTTCTGGCCGCTTTGTTCGGAGGGCTGGCCACCCTCGCGGTAACGCTCGCCTTTCCGGCAAGCGCCCAAGATCAAACTGGCTCACTGACGACAGTGCCTCCCCTGCCATCGCGGCTCGAGCTTCGGGCAAGGCCTGAGGGCACAACGCGTCACGCTGACATAGATATTACCCTCAGCGAGGATGGTAAACCCCGAGTTGGCACCATCACCATGTACACGAAAGGAGCCGACGGTTGCCGACTGCTTGGGACGCCCATTGTTGCTCAGAAGAAAGGGGATGGGTGGGAAATGACGACACATCCCACTAATAATCTGGAGTGCCAAATCACCTTTGACATCCGGTTGGATGGCAAGGGCAAGTGGGGTGGAACCTACCAAGGAACTTCACGGAAGGGGTCGGTTGAGCAACGCTGATGTAGGACTCCGCGCGTAGGGAGAGGTAGAGTGAGTAGGACATGAGGAGCCATTATAACCTGCGGCTCCTCATTCTTTATCTACTGTCGTGTTTGATGCGTAACGACCCGGTGAAATAATATTGTGCGGGTCTAGCGCATCCTTAACTTTTTTTCCCGTTTTCCAAAACCCGTCTTCAGGATTTGCTATCATGTTCATAGAGTCAATGTTGGCTCTCTGAAGATGTCCCCCGCATTCTAGAGTCATATCAAATAATTCTCTGTAACAGAGTTGCGAGGATTTTACTTGTTTCTCGTCGCTTTTGTCAAAGAACAGCGGCATATTAACTGCCATGCATCTATCTGATGAATTAAGGAATCCGATGAATGGCTCCATATGGTGCTTCTTACAAATATTCTCGGCCATATCGGCGAAACGTTCCACATTGGCGCCAACCATTGGCAACACAGCCGTGAAAAATAATATTCCGCAACGAGGGTCCGCGTCATAATCAAAGTTTGTTTCTTCCAAGCGCGATATATCGTCCGGTGACAAGTCAGACATCCTTGTCCAAAATGGTATGTCCAGATTCCTTTTTATACCTCTCCCAGTCACACCTGATAAAGTGCCGTACAATATAGGCAATATTGCCACAATCCTCTTGGTACGTTTGGGTATCCACATATATCTTTTTATGGACGCACAGGTGCGTAAGGTCTTTGCATCAAAGAACAAAACCTCCCCCACGGTGTCATTAAATTCTTCATTGACAATGTCCTGTGCAGTTTTCACAATTCGCGCATCTCCCTGAAGGAACCCTAGAATTGTCCACTTGGTCAATAATAGTTGCTGCAATGATTCTTTAATGAAATCATCAGACAAAACACCATTTTTTAACCTGTTTTCCCTGGGATAATTTATTGTGCGTGAAAAAGTTCTTTGTGGATTCTGCACGACAATTGATGGCAACGTGCTTCCCAGTTTATTCAATAAATTTCTGGCTGCGTCCACGGCACCAGCAATTGACTCACTCTCCTTGACCGAGACAATGAAACACTGTGTATATTCCGGTTTTCGCGAAAGCGCAAAGGTCGCTTTTACGACAATCCCCAAATTACTTTGTCCAAAAATACCGTCTAGATAGGGTCCAATTCCCCATTTGTAGAATCCGGAGAAAGAAGAGCCGGGTTGACTAAACGGCGAGCGGTAGATGCTTCCATCCGCGAGAACTACCTCAAGAGCCGTAATAGAGGCAAAGCGATCAATGGGGGCACTAATGCTTCTGCCCCGCTCAAGTGCATTGCCAATTAAACTACAGCTTGGTCCTCCCCCGCTACAGGGTGCGAGAAGCAGAGAATTCTTGGATTCTAAATATTCTTCCAGCTGTCTGTACGTTACACCAGGCTCTACTGTTACAAGCCCAAGGGATTCATCCAGAGCGATTATCGTATTCATCCGAGACATATCCAGAATAACGCAATTATCATCCACAGGATTTGAGCTCCCATACCCCCAATTTCTCCCTGCGCTTATTGGATAAATAGGAACGCGATATTTTGACGCAACTTTTACAATACTGACTATTTCCTCAACCGATTTCGGTAATAATGCTCCTCTAATACTCCGCATTACTCCGTCTAGGGTTGAGCGCCCGTATCTAGAGCGCGCGATTTCGCCTTCTAGTACTACACCCTTTCCTAAGATAGCTTTCCACTCATCAAAAACATTTTTTGAAACTTCCTTACCCATTAGTAGTATTATACACAAATGAGTAAGAATGTGTCTGACATTTTTTTCGCATTTTTGTACCAAAAACTCCTGGACAACTATGGCAAGTTTCTTCCTGTGTCCTTTTTCCGTGACAATGATATACCAAAAGACAGTGTAGATTTCAAGATATATATTCAAATTCTAAATCTTTATATATACACCTTAAAAGAAATTGAAAGTCGTGGCCGGTATTTCGCTATTAAATTACAAGAAAGGCGTCTTAAAAAGATTATAGATATAGCAAACAAAACTAAATGGTGGCAAGACTACTTTAAGAAAAACAAAATATCAATTGAGGAAATAAAAACACTGATTGATTTTCAGATAATTCCACCCGTTAACAGATTTCATTTAACCGATGTGCCAAAAGAGAAGCTTTTAACTTGTCCGGCGGGGGATAATTCTATTATTTGGCGTAGATCCGGGGGAAGTACTACTGGTACACCATTCATCTGGGGACATAATAAAGATCTAATTTACGTAAACACTGCGGCGGAGATCATTAAGGCAATGATTAATAGAGGTTTCCTATTTGAAAAATTTAGTACTACGGATTTTTATATGCAATTTAATTTTCCGCACAGATTAGCACAGTCACCTTTTAGATGGTTCATGAAAGTAGATTTCCTTTTAAAAAGTGACGATAAAGACAGTGATGGAAAAATGCAGAGCTTGGTCCAATCCATGGAACATCGAGGGATTTGCGTTATTCGTACGAGCCCGAACGAGCTGAATTTTCTCATTGGCGGATTAAAAAGACAAAATCTTCATCCTCCTATTTCTTATTGCTTAGTCGTTGGTGGATTTTTAGATGAAAGTGTGCGTTTGCTTACGGCTGGATATCTTGGTTGTGAAGTTATCATTCATTATGGAACTCAAGAAACAGGATCTCTTGCCATGGAATGCAATGATCACTACGGTTATTACCACGTCTTTTCAGAGAGAGTAATTATAGAGATACTAGATGACGATGGAATATTACTACCCGATAGGACAACTGGAAATATAACTATTACCTGTCTAGATAATTTCGTGATGCCACTTATAAGATATCAGTCAGGTGATATAGGAGATCTTCGTCATGATTTATCTTGTACTTGTGAAAATAGGTCACCGTTACTTAGAATCAAAGGACGCATCACTGACTATATAGTATTTAGTAATGGCAATAAGAAACCTGCACAAGTGATACTAAAAGAACTTGATAAGGAGCCTCTTATTTCTCTTGTTCGACGATTCCAGATGCGTCAGGACTTTATAGATGAACTCAAAATATTACTCGAAATAAGAGAGCCTGTTTCCAATGAAATTATTGATAAGCTGAAAGAGGGTGTATTGGCTCTTTGCAATAATGCGGCTCTCAAAATTAAAGTGGAGCAAGTCCATTCTATACGACAGGATGGACCGAAATTCCAGATATTTGTTCCCTTACAATAAACGTAGTGTCATCTATTTTATACCAACACTCTCAACAAATGTCCTGAATTCGGGAGATATTCTTGCAAGCTCAACAGCTCTTCTAATGAGTATGTCACCTGGTCTTTGATTTAGAATGCCCGTAAAATTCCGTCGTGTGTTTTCAGCCCACAGTTCACTACTCGTCGCCGCAGTGTCATATGGCTTCAGTAACCACTTAATTTCATCATGTCGTCCCCCATCAAGATTAACCATCAGAAAGTTGGCGTAGAAGAAGTGCAGACGCATTATGACTGTTCGTGCAAATTGATCATCACTTGTCTCAAAGGGGGTTGCCTTTTCCATCGCAAGTTTGAATCCTGATTCCCTTTCTTCAATTTGTTTTCCTAAAATCTTTCCGCCTATGTTAATGGCGATAGCACGATTGAGATATCTAGTGAGATTTGCAGAGTCAGCGTAGCGCGAATCATCTTCTTTCAAAGAGTCTCCATCTGATACATACTTCAGAATTGTCTCTGCGGCTTCTTTTGGCGTTATTCCATCGTCCAAGGAATTATTGGCTGCTAGATCCGCATACCGAGCCGCGGTCATGTACTCTGCGTAGGAATTGGGAAAGGTCTCGTCAGAGAGTTTAAGAATTGAAAGAAATGCTTTTGAAATCCTAGAGCGTTCTGTCCCAGCTTCAGGAAGAAAAGTACTATAGGGAGGTTCCGCGAAATACAATTTATAAAAAGAGTTGTCATTTTTATCAATAATTGCAGCAATACCATTAAGCGCCGACGCACGCACCTTAGGAGGGATTTTGTAATCATTCACGACGCTTTTATATATTTTCATTGCCTGAAAGATATCATCGTTTTCATTTCTGCTATAAAGACTTTCCGCAAGAAAAATCTTATTCAGTCCTTCGGTCTCTTTGTCCGGAGCACCGGCCACAAGCGCCTTAAATTTCTCTACGGCAACACCATAATTACCTGAAAACCTGTCGGTTTTTGCGTCTGCGAATTGCCTGTTGTATAGAGCCATGGTTGTTTCACTTTGCTGTCCTTGCTTGTGTTTCAAATAATAAAAATAGGTACCCAAGGCCGCAGTTATCAAAAGAACGATGACCAAAAACAGAAATCGGGGATTCTTATTGTTCTCATCCATATTGCCAACTAACACACGCTAACAGCTGTCGCTACTTCCGCTGTCCCCTCCTTCGCAACTTCCGCTGTCGCCGCTGTAACCCTCACCTCCACCGCCAACGTCAGCGGCAGGCAAATCAGCTGATGCAATATTTAAGGACAAACCACTTCCCAAAATAGTTCTGCCGCCTTCATTGTGGCTTCCCTTCCCGATAACTTTGCTTATGACACTGCCAAGAAAAACCAAGGCGGATAGAGAAACAACGTAGGAAATGTTAAAAAATATTTTGATTAACTTTTTCATATGCCGATAGTTTTCAGGTACAACGGACCAATGGATTGGTAATTAATGCTATTGGTTTCCCGGACGGGGCCGAGCCCTCTGTCGGCAATCCTTCTTTTATCCAATTCTCTACACCGCCCTTAACTCTCACAATATTAAAGAATCCGTAATGTTGCAGGTAGCCGTATGCCACACCGGAAGCTCGGCCCAGACTGCAAATTAAGACTATTTCCTTGCCGGTTTTAGGCAGTGCGTGTCTTGCATCATACAACATATAAAGAGGGATGTTGATGGAGCCCACGGCATGCACTTTATTGTATTCCGATTCCGGGCGCACATCTATAAAAATGTACTTGTCCTTGTTAACTTTAAAATCATTGTAGAAAGTCGCAGGGTCAATATCTTTGACTGTCGGTTCAATGAGGTTGAACCACTTGAGCGGGGTAAGGTAAATTGCCAAAACCGTGATTAAGACGGTCGCAACATACGGAAGAAGTTTCTTTATTAACATCATGCGCTCACAAACAGCACTGCTCTCACTAAAAGGGTATACCCTGCACCGAAAACCGCAAGTTCGTTTATCCACAACTGCTCACCAGACACAGTATGGAATAGTATTTGTGATATTCTTTCAGAAATCTTGAGCGATTCCAAGAAGGATTTTTGAGACACAATATTCTGTATAGTGCTATGATATCCAGCGTGCTCGGACGAAACAAAGGAAAATATCTCCACTTTCTCGCGTTCAGCAAATTATAATTTAATATATGACGCCGAATCACAGAGAGTTTCTGCATAAAACAATAACCGACAGGGTTTTTATTCCGTACGAAAAAGAGCCGAACATTAAATCTGAGGGTTCCTCGGAAATAAGCCGGTGGCTTTTTGACTTGAAGCGGGTTTTCCTTGACCCGAAAGTGCTTAATTCAACTTCTGCACTTTTTTGGGAGCGATACAAAACATCTTGTCCTCTCCAAATTGGCGGCATTGAAGTCGCTTCTGTGCCGTTGATGACCGCGCTTGTGTTGACGGGGTCGGAGCTGTGTCCGGGCGTTCGCGGATTTATTGTTAGAAAATCGCGCAAGCGCGAAGGGCTGATGCGAATGTTTGAGGGTGAGTTAAACGAAGAGAAAATAATATTGGTTGACGATGTCGTCAACAGCGGAAAAAGCTTCATTCGCCAGATTGAAGCTCTGGAAACACTCGGCAAGAAGGTCTACGCGGTTTTTGCAGTCATTCGCT
Source organism: bacterium (assembly GCA_030648265.1). Lineage (GTDB taxonomy): Bacteria > Patescibacteriota > Minisyncoccia > Phycocordibacterales > UBA2100 > UBA10103. The sequence continues at coordinate 8,651 of JAUSHX010000027.1, read as the reverse complement.
ACCGCGACCTTGGTTACTACAAATACTTTCACGACAAAGGTATCAAGGTTGAGTCGTTGTTTACTTTAGACGATTTTTCAAGTTCACTCAATGTAAAAAATCTGGTTGATAAAAAAGAGAGGCCGGCACCGATGCCGTTTAAAGCCGAGTGGTGTTTCCAAAGCAAGAACCCCGCTTATTTCCACGTTCTGCCTAAATCGGCTCCGGTCGTTGATGATACGCGTGTATATTTCGGGGCCGATAATAAAGTCTTTTGGGCAATAAACCAGAACGATGGGTCAATAGCTTGGCAACATAACATACTATTTTCCTCGCGCGGAAAATCGATTTTTTCATCGCCGTGTCTCTCTGAAGACACCGTATTCTTTGGCGCTTATGACGGCAATTTCTATGCTCTGGATAAAAAAACCGGTAGAAAAAAATGGATTTTTATGGAGGCCGATTGGATTGGTTCATCTCCGGCGATTGCGCTTGATTTAGGCCTTGTCTACATTGGTCTGGAGTTCGGTTTATGGAAAAAACAAGGCAGTTTGGCCGCGCTTGACGCAAAAAGCGGAGAGAAAAAGTGGTCATACCCGATGTTATTGCAAACTCATGCATCTCCCGGGTACTCGCAAAAGCATAGTATGGTTGTGTGCGGCTCTAACGATGCCTCCGCCTTTGGCTTTGACGCAAAAACGGGAGACCTGCGGTGGAAATTTGACACTGGCGGAGAGATAAAAGCCGGAGTTGCATTTGATGATGCGCGCGGTATTGTCGCGTTCGGGTCATTTGACAGATATCTCTATCTGCTGGACACGCGGACAGGGAAATTAATTCGCCGTTGTGAGACTCTTGAAAGTATCTATTCCACCCCTCTCTTTTACAAGAATTTTATTTATGTCGCCTCTCTTGATAAACACTTATATTGTTTTGATGTTGAAACCGGAGCAGAGGTATGGAAATTCGCTACAAACGGACGCATTTTCGCGTCGCCAAAACTTATTGAAGGAAAAATCTATATCGGTTCAAACGACGGACGTTTATACGAACTAGACCCCGAGACAGGGAAAAACACGGCGTTTTTCCAAGCAACCGAACGCATCACAAACGCAGTCGCATATAACCCGGAAACGAAACGGGTATTTTTGCCAACATTCGCTAACGAGATTTACTCACTGTCCAAAAACAACACGTAACGAGGACATCTACTTAGACAACATGAGCGCATAGACGAGCGATTCCTGCGTACCGTCAATATCAAGAAGGTCGTGCACCGCATCGTCTCGCGTTCCGCCCATGCCGACCACACCGACCTTGGTAGATGCCCCGGCAAGATATACGCCTTGTCCGATGTGCCCCGCCTCAAGCATGGCATAGCGATACGCGCGCTCGCCGTATTTCATCGCGGTGCGCTGAAATACGGCGGTAATAATCAACGCCATTGAGCAATTTTGCGCCCAAGAATAAGTAAATACGCCGGCAATATCTTCACTTGAAAATTCACGAATGCGCAGTGTCTCAAGTGCGTGTTTCTTAACATTATAATGGTACACGCCGGGGGTAATCCCGTTTTCTTTTTTGAGCGACACAATGTACGCCTCAAGCGGAAATCGGGCGCCCCCGGAAGGTTGCGCGCGAAATTTCACGCCATCCCCGCCACGCGCTTTATCTTGAAGTCCGCAGGAATATTTAAGTATCACAGAAAGCTCTGTCGCGGAGACACCTTCTTTGTGTTCCCCGCGCACAGACTTTCTGCTCGCAACGAGATTAAAGAAATCTGCTGCCGGGGAAGTAATTTTAGGGAGCGGAAAGGTGGGTACTCCCGGATATGATTTATAATAGGCCGTCTTCCATTCTTTTGGCCAATTTTCATATAACGGAAACGGGAGAACACTTCGTCCGGCGACATGGTCGGCGCTCCTCTTATGATACTGATGAAAAAAAAGTGGCATGGCGTTTCTGGAATTATGGGTATGGATGCGGGATTGGATTATATGCGTCGGCAGAGGCCGCAGTGTAACCCAGTTTATTCGGAACATCCCGCAAGCGAACACTATCTAGAACTGCTCTAGTTTCTCCCAGGTAAAGCGGCATAAGTGCGGGAACCACGGTCTTCACAACGTGATATTCTAAATCCTCAAGAATAGGGTTCCGAACCTCATAGCGAAACACCTCATACGATGTGCCGGATTCTTTTTCCAAACGTGCGAATTCACCAAGGACGCGCGAAAGCGCATCTTCTTGGCCGGTAGTGGCAGAATGGAATTCGCGTACCCACTCTCCAGAGGAGATTTCTTTTCCGGAAAGGAAAAAGGTAATTTCGTCCGTCATTCCTCCCTCTCGCCACATACGTAACCTCTCTTTTTTTCCTATTTTCCTATTGGCAAACGGCACATAGATTGGACCGAGAACAGAAGTCGTTGCTTCTTTGGATAATGGTGAGCTCAAAAACGCTACGTGCTCAAGGAGCGCGAGTTCAATAGCCCGTATAGGGTCAGTGTGGCACTTCCCTGTAACGCCTACTGATTTGCGCCCATCAGAAAGTCGCGCGAGAATAACGCAAGTGATTGATGGGACATGTATATCTGTCGTGGTATTTAGGAAATATACTTCGTAGCCGCGATCGGAGAGTGAGCGGTACACCTCTAGAAAGCGTGGCGAGAAACCGCCAGAATCACCCGGTTCAATGCGAATCCGCAACGGGGCTAGCCGATTAAGCCAATAGATGTGAAAGCCATCGCGTTCAATGAGTTCGCACAAACCGGACAAAGTTGCATCAACCATAGTAAATCCGCCTCCGCCCCCACTGGTTGTCCTCGGAGAAATCGTGTAGGTATCAGCATCGGGTGTCCCTTTCTTGTATTGCGGACCCCACGTGACATGCTGAAGAGGGATATTCACACTTTCTCCGCTGCTTAACGACTCTCCTCTTACGCAGTGTATAACCGCTTCATTCACCGCATCGCTTTTGATTATCTCTCGTGTCAAACCGTTCGGGATATATGTGCGTTGCCACTCAAAAAAACGCGGGATTTCACAAAGAAGTGCGCGAGGAATGCGATTGTCTCCGAATGTCCGGCACACAACTCTATTTGTCCTCTCAAAAAAGGGGGTCAGGAGTGCATAGCGCTCAAGAAGTTCCCCGATAGATTTGGAGAGTGCTTCAGTAAATGAGATATAGGATGCTCCCCCTCCATAGAGCGGAGTATGTTCGGAACTCGCGAATTTCTCATGCGCATTCAACCTCATGTAATGCGTCTTAGGAACCGTGTGCAGCAAAGACGTAAGGTATGGCATTGCGTCGCGCACAATGTCTTTTTTTGCCAAGTATGCCAGTACGTCGCCGAATCGTGACCGTTCTATTTCCCGACAAAGTCCCGCGAGTGAGGGTTCCGGCATCTCAACTTTCCCGATAGATTTTCCCAAAACTCGGGCTTTCATTCGCGACCAAGTTTCTACATTCCCATAGTGATAATTCTTGTCGTCGCGCAACTCATCAAAGATTACCCACGGGATATGTGGTCTGCGAACATCCTCCTCTTCGTACATAGTCGTAGGAGTAAACGTATCACGACACTCCTTGGGCGTCCACACGAACGTAATGGTTCAATAGCTTGGCACCACAGCAAATGAAATGTACTCTCTCGTGTGCGAAAAGACAGCAACCAAAGAACCCTCATGACGCGCTTAGAAACAGTAATCATCACTCATCCGTACGTACCTCCATCCTCTATGGTCTTATTCGCGCGAATGGTACAATAGAAATATGCAAAACAATGCACGGGGGTTGGAGAAAATCCTCAAGGCCATTGCGAACCGGCGGCGGCTTGCAATCGTCAAGCATCTGCAAAAGGCCAAGGTGTCCACCGTCGGAGACGTCGCCGAGAAAATCCAGTTGTCCTTCAGGGCGACATCCAAACATCTTTCCGTCCTTCACGCCGCCGATATCGTGGAGCGAGAACAGGTTGGCTTGACGATGAATTATAGCCTTACCAATCCACCGCACCTGCTAGTGCGGACAGCGGCAAATCTTTTGTAGTCAGTTGCTAGGTCTAATTCGCGCGAATGGTTCCATTGAGAAAATTGCACCCATAGTACGTATGGACGTTAGAGCGCGTTGATTTTGCCGATGTTGCCCCGCTCGGAGCGCGTAATAATCTTCTCCATTACCGCCACTGCTTCCACCGGATATTTGCCTCGCGCTGTTTCATCGGAGAGCATGACGGCGTCTGCGCCGATAAGAATCGCGTAGGCGACATCGGTAACTTCAGCGCGCGTCGGTCTCTGATTCCCTACCATTGAATAAAGCATTTCCGTCGCGACGATAACCGGCTTGCCTGCCAACCGCGCTTTCGCGACCATATCCTTTTCAAGAAACGGAATGTCCTCTATAGGGACGTTCAATCCCAAATCACCGCGAGCGACCATGATTGCATCGGCCTCTAACAAAATTTCGTCAAGATTTTTAATCGCTTCGGCGCGTTCTATTTTCGCGATAATAGGAATCTTTACTCCACGTTCTTTAATCGCACTTCGCAGAGTGGAAACGTCTTTTGCAGACCCCACATACGATTGTGCGATATACTCCACCCCAGCTCTAATGCCGAAATCAATGTCAGCGAGGTCTTTTTCGGTCACGGATTCTTCTTCCGCATTAAATACGTGTCCGGTATCTGTTTTCATTCTGGGTCCCGACAAGTCTTGAATTATCGGGATTTTCTTGCCCGAAACTTTCGCAGCCTCGCGAATACGCGTGACGTATCCCATGTTCCCCTCGCGTGTTCCGTGGGAGAAATTTATCCGCGCGACATCCATTCCGCTCTCAATCATGCGGGCAATAATATTAACCTCGCCACTTGATGGCCCGATTGTGGCTATAATCTGTGATTTTGATGACATAGTTAAATTAGGCGTCTATTCGGACAAAGAACTGATTTTTTCTAACCGCTTATATTTCACAACCCTCTCCGGCTTCCGCGGTGCTCCGGCCTTCAGTCCGAAACATCCGAACGCAAACGCAAGGTCGGCAATAAAATCATCGTTGGTTTCTCCACTTCTGTGGCTCACGATGCAATCTACATCGCGCGAACGAGCCTCGTGCATCGTATCCAACGTTTCGGAGAGCGTGCCGATTTGGTTCGGCTTGATTATTATCGCGCGGATACTGCCCATGCCAATGGCGCGCGCGAGTAAGCTCTTGTTGGTAACGGTCAGGTCGTCGCCGACAATGCGCACCGGCGTTTCCTTCTGCAGTTTTGCAAAATCTTCAAACGATTCCTCAAAGAACGGGTCTTCAATGGAGAGTATGGGAAATTTCTTAATGAGCGACAGATATATTTCGCGCAACTCATCGGCCGTGTAGGACTCTTCCTGCATCACATACGCGCCGTTTTCATAGAAAGAACTGGATGCAACGTCCGCCGCAATGAAGCACTTGCCGTCGTATCCCGCGTCATGAATTGCCTGCGCCGACAATTCAAACGGCGTTTCGTAGGTCCCTGCGGGAAGCACGTATCCTCCCTCATCCCCCACTTCCGCGGCAACTTCCGCACCATACTTTTTGGCTACGATTTCATACAGTGACTTCTCAAGAACTTTCGCCATTTCAAGTGCTTCGGTAACAGAACCTGTATCTGGCACAAGCGTGTGCTCCTGAAATGCGATGGGTGACTTCGCGTGTTTCCCGCCGTTGATGTAATTAAGATAGAGATACGGGATTTTTCTGGAGGGTTTTATATCGGCAAGCTGGCGCAGGTATTCAAACGGCTCCATGTTTTCCGTTTTCGCGGCTGCTTTGGCAGCCGCAATAGAAACGCCTATTGTGGCGTTGCCTCCGAGCTTTGATTTATTCACGGTGCCGTCCAGAGCGATGATCTTTGCATCAATCTGTGACTGGTCGCACACATCCATTCCCAAAAGCTCGCGCCTAATGAGCGAGTTCACATTTAGAACGGCGCCGGAAACGTGCCCATTTGCATCGCGCAATTCATATGCCTCAAGCGAACCCGTGGACGCGCCCGATGGAACATCAAAGGTGCCGCTAGCATTGCCCGCGGAGACCGTAACGGAAACCGTCGGACGGCCGCGTGAGTCTTGAATCTCTTGTGCGGTTATGTCCGTTATTTTTTGCATTAAAATCTTTTCACTTCTTCAGCAATATAAACAAATCGGAAACATTCGCATCGGTGGCACCAGTATACAACATATCGCCCGCGGACTCTAAAAAGCTGTACGTGTTCAAACTCTCAAGAGCGTCATTGATTGAAAGGTTTTTGGCTTTAGACTTCGCGAACGTTTCTGTGTCCGCAATTGCACCCGCCGAATCGGAATTGTCCCTGCCGTCTGAAGCAAAAGCAAGCATGACCTCCCCTTCTTGAATATTTTTCAGCGCTTGTATTGCGACGTATTGGCACCGGCCGCCTTTTCCTCCCTTTTTATCAACAGCATAACTAGGTTCGCCTCCAGCTATGACTGCCGTGTTTTCTCGCAGTTCGCCATACATCCTCTTCAACAGTTCTGCCGGATGTTCATAGAGCGACTTTCCAACATTCACAGGTTTGTATCCGAGACGGTTTGCCTCGGCAGACATCGCGTCTAGTGCCGCGGTATTTGAAATAACTTCAACGTTACACACTTTCTCAAACAACTTCTTGTCTTTGGGCGTTTCGTTCAATGTGTATCCGCTCAAGCCATACTTATCGAGCACGACTTGTGCATCCGCGACCGTACTTTCATCATAGTACGTTGGGCCGGATGCGACGTATTCAAAGTAATCGCCCGGCACATCGCAAAACACAAGCCCGATGACCGTCGCGGGATAGAGAAGCGCGGCAAGTCCGCCGCCTTTGACTTGCGAGATGTGTTTGCGAACCATGTTGATTTCGTCAATCGTGCCTCCGACACGTTGGAAATCATCATATAGTCGTATGCCCTGCTCGCACTCGCCAATGGGCCAGCAAAGAAGCGACGAGCCGCCGCCCGAAACGACGACAATGTAGAGCTCGTTCTCCGACTTGTCTTTCGCCATGTTCACAATTTTTTCCGTCGCAACAACATTTTCCGGCGATGGCCTCGGGTGTGTGCCCTTCTCTACGGAAATAATGTCGCATGTCCCGGAGCCAATATCTATCGCCACTCCTTCCGAGATGCGCTCTTTGAGAACGTCCTCAAGCGTCTGTACCGCCTTGCACGATGCCTTGCCGAAACCGAGGATTTTTATCCGGGAAAATTTATTAAGGTCGTAGGTCTTTCCCTCCACCGAGAGTGATGACCCCGTGAGCACAAGGCGAGAGCGAATGACCGCATCCGTATCAATCGCGTTGTACGCGGCCTCTGCGATGGAGAGAGCGTCCGCCCGCAGAGGGCTTGTACTCAACTGCTCGCTGTTTGTAATCCAAGTTTTCATAAGAAGGTGAGACCTTAAAGAGCCACTCCCAAGGTTTCACCTTGGGTACGGTCATGATGTAATGGTATTTGTCGGTTTTCCCCCCGCAAAGTTCGTAATGTTCGCGGCTGTCACCTCCAATATTTCATGATACGCCTCGCGGGAAAAAAAGGCGATGTGCGGGGTAATCACCACGCGCGGCATATCAATGAGCGCATGGTCCCGGATGAGGATTTTCAGGTCATGTATAGATTCTATTCCTTTCACAAGTTCAATTTCATCTTTCAAAACCCGCTCCTCCTCCAACACGTCCAATCCGGCTCCGGCAACCTGTCCGCTCTTAAGAGCGTCCAAAAGAGCTTCGGTATCTATGAGTTCCCCGCGCGCCGTATTTATGACAAATGCTCCGCGCTTCATTTTTGCGAAAGCTGGTTCGTTCAACAGATAATGATTACCTTTGGTGTACGGGACGTGGAGCGTCACGATGTCCGACCCGGCAAGCAGTTCATCAAAAGAAACGTACTTTGCTTGCTCGTTTTGAAGTGAGCTGTCTGGATGAGGGTCCAGCATCAGAACCTTCATTCCAAAACCCCTTGCAATTCCGACGACGTGCCGTCCGATGTTTCCCGTGCCGATGACACCCAAGGTCTTGCCGAATAAATTAAAGCCCTCCAGCGCAGAAGTCTTGAAACTCCCTTCCTCGCGCACCTGATGAAACGCCTCAAAAATCCTACGCGAGAGCGTCAGCATGAGCGCAAAGGCAAATTCGGCGACCGTGTGCGCGCCGTACTTCGGCACATTACAAACGACGATTCCCTTTTCCTTCGCATATGCGATGTCTATATGGTCAAATCCGGTTGACCGCGTGGTGATGCACTTCAGATTCGGAAGCGCGTCCATCTGCGTACTCTTGAATTCCGAAGAAGTGAATACAGAAACGACATTGGCGTCAGAATGTTCCTTAAGTGCATCCAAAGAAACGACGCCCTCCAGATACACAACCGTGTGGTCTTTCAATACTGGTGCAAAAATCTTGCGTGTTTCGTCGTCAGCGCTAAAAATCAAGACTTTCATGTGGAGATTGTACTGTATGAACGCTCCCTACGGTAGCAACCTCTATGCGCAAGATTTTTATATACGATAGTTGTACATATGTGGGTAGAGTAACAAAATTTGGTTGGTATTGTACCCGTTGCAGACAAGTTTTCTGTTCACTCTGATTAGCGCTGTTGCCCACGCACGGAGAGACGCCGGAGTCGGAAGCGTCCGCGTCCGTTCTCGAATG
>JAUSHX010000026.1 GCA_030648265.1 bacterium | reverse complement strand
AAAAACTCTGCCCAAAGCAGAGAGTTTTGATGCATGCGCCGCGATTGCGGCGTCAGCGGTCTCCTGCTCGGGAATATCCGCTTTCTGAAGACCGGACTCGTTCTCTAGATTTCTCCAGAGACTTTACCGTTGCGGCACAGTGGGGGAATCAAACCCCAACTTCCACAGAAAGCAGTCATGGGATTGTACGCCCTCTGTGCGCGCATGCAACATGTGCATAACTTTTGCAGAGTTGTATAGTTGTTCCATGAAGGATTACAGCGCTTTATTCAAAGGTAAAAAAATTACAGTGCTCGGACTGGGTTTACTTGGACGCGGAGTGGGCGACGTGGAATTTCTCGCGAAGTGCGGGGCGCATGTTCTCGTGACCGACAAAAAGACAGAAGGGGAACTTTCGGCATCCGTGGAGAAATTAAGACAGTACAAAAATGTGTCCTTCAAGCTTGGCGGACACGACGAAAAAGATTTTACTGACTGCGACCTTGTGATTAAGGGCGCGAAAACGCCTGTGGATTCTCCCTACATAGCGGCGGCACGGCAGGCCGGTGTTCCCGTTGCGATGTCTACGGCGCTTTTTGCGAAATATGCGATTGCTACGGGCGCAATTATCGTAGGCATAACGGGCACCCGCGGGAAATCTACGGTGACGCATATGATTTATCACTCATTAAAGAAGGATGGCAGGCGCGTGCATATCGGAGGCAACGTACGAGGCGTTTCAACACTCGCGATGCTACCTGAAATAGAAAAAGGCGACATTGCGGTTTTGGAACTGGACTCATGGCAGTTGCAGGGCTTCGGAGATTTGAAAATCAGCCCGCATATTTCTGTCTTTACGAACCTCATGCCGGACCATCAGGATTACTACAAAAACATGGATGAGTACTTCAGAGACAAGGAGAATATCTTCAAGTACCAAAACGAGAGGGATACGCTGGTCTTGGGAAAGGGCTTAAAACCTCGCTTCCAAACGGCTCACACCCCATGTGAGCCGTTAATCCCTGATGCGCTTGCGCTTGATTGGAAGCTCCGAATCCCCGGCGAGCACAATCGTGAAAATGCGGCGCTTGCAGCCGCCGCTCTTCGCGCTCTCGGTCTTTCGGAAACTGATATCAAGAGCGGCCTTGAGTCGTTTCCCGGTCTGGAAGGCCGGCTTCAATTCGTCGGCATGGTTAATGGAGTAAAAGTATACAACGACACAAGTGCTACGACGCCCGAAGCTACAATTGCCGCTCTGCGCGCCGTCGGAGACAAACAACACAGGCACATTGTTCTGATTCTGGGCGGCGATGATAAAAGGTTGGACATGTCCCAACTCGTTGATGAAATCCCGAAGCGGTGTTCCAAGGTTGTTCTTTTTAAAGAGCGCGGGACAGAGCGCATTCGGAATGATGTTTTCGGCCTTTCCGCGCAAGGTATTGAGATATATGAAGAGGAGGGGTTGCCGGCGACCGTTAACCGCGCGATATCTATCGCGATTCCCGGTGAGACGATTTTGTTCAGTCCGGCATTTACCTCATTCGGCAAATATTTTGAGAACGAATACGACAGGGGCGATCAATTTATGAAGCTTGTGCGTGCGCACGGCCCGTCTACAGGCGAATCAGCAGATTTCGTGGCTCGGCCTGCCGACCATTGACCGGTCGGCCGCCGCGAGTAGTTCAAGCAGTCTCAGTTCTCGACGGGAGCCGATTGAGCATCTGAACGATTCCTTTGTGCATGCGTGCAGATGTATCGGGATCGTTCTCAATGTCGGCAATCGTTTCTGAAAGTTTTTTGTCGATGCCGTCGGTGTTGTCAAAGAGGTACGAGGGAAATTCTTCAAACTGTTCAAAGTATTCTTGGAAGACTTTCTTCCGCACCACAGAGTTTTCACTGGTCGCGGCTGTTTTCAATTCTTCAAAATTGAACTTTGTTTTTTTGTGCGAATCTTTCATAGGTGCATTGTAGACCTTTCTGGTGAGAGCGATAGAGTGTAAACTTCAAAAACAGTATGACCGCTTCCAATGTATACATGGTTGGGATTGGGGGTATAGGTATGTCGGCTCTGGCACAGCTTCTTGTTCATCAGGGGCGCGAGGTAAGCGGGTCGGACAGGGAAGAATCGCCGGTTGTTTCCATGCTTGCAAAAAAGGGAATTGTTGTTGCAATCGGACATGATGGGTGCAATATTCCGGCTGCTTGCGAGCTTCTCATCTACAGCGATGCGGTGCCGAAGGATAACGTGGAGCGTGTACGCGCACGGGAAATGAAAGTGCCGGAGATGTCATATTTTGAGGCGCTTGGCGAGATTACAAAAAACTCGCGCACGATTGCAGTAGCGGGGACGCATGGCAAGACAACGACAACGAGCATGCTCGCAAAGATTCTTCAGGAAGCAGGAAAAGAGCCGACCGCAATCATCGGTTCCATAGTTAGGGATTTTGGTTCTAATTTTCTAGCGGGTCGTCCAGACTTGTTCGTTGTTGAGGCGTGCGAGTATCGCGACCACCTTTTGAAACTTTCTCCCGAAATTCTTGTCATTACGAACATTGAACTTGACCATACCGATTATTTTCCGAATCTTACGGCTCTGCAAAATACGTTCCGCACTGCCGCAGAGCGCGTGCCTAAAACCGGCACCATCGTTACCAATCCGGCTGACCCGAACATCAAATCTATTCTTAAAGATGTTTCGGCGAATGTCGTTGATTACACGCGCGAGGATGTGCCCGCGCTTGGGCTTATTGGCGAATTCAATCGGATGAATGCTCGTGCAGCGGCCGCTGCGGCACGAGCCGCATTTCCCGGCATCATGCAGGGCACCATTGACCGTGCGCTCGCGAGTTTCAGGGGCTCATGGAGGCGTTTTGAATATAAAGGCGAGACGCCGAATGGCGCTTTGGTATACGACGACTACGCGCATCACCCGACAGCAATCCTGAAAACGATTGAAGCGGCGCGAGAGAAATTCCCAAGAAAGAAAATTGTCGTTGCCTTCCATCCGCACCTCTATAGCCGCACAAAATCATTCCTGAAAGAATTTGCGGAGGCGCTTGCGACGGCCGACAGCGCTATTGTTGCGCCCATTTATGCGGCTCGCGAAAGGATGGACCCTGCAGTAACTAATCACGTGCTCGCAGATTTGGCCCGAAAACAAGGTGGCAAAGTTGAGGCACTCAATTCATTTGATGAAATTCGCGATGCCCTACTCAAAGAACAGGAAGATGCTCTCATAATTACGATGGGAGCAGGGGATATCTATAAAGTTGCGGAGCAAATTGTTGAGCAATAAAACATTCCAACATTCTGCAGAATGTTGGAATGTTATTTGATGCCGTCACATATGGCTTGTCCTATGCTAGTGTTTTGCAAAACACTAGCATAGGACATGAGTGAGAAGTAGGAGAGATTTTTGCGAGTTCCTTAAGTAGGGGATTTATGTGATTATGGATAGGAAATATGAAATTTAAATATCCAGAAGATCGGCAATTTTTTCTCAATCTTCTCGCTGGTGGAGACGAGAAGATATTTGATTCAGAATATTCTGATTATTTTGATTTTCGTCACCCTGCCATCAAGCGATGGGAATTTAATAAAATAAGCAAGAAAGTTTTGGCGGGGCTCATTGAGAAATACGGTAGAAAATGCCAGTTACGAATTCATCCTGATTGTAGTATGACCAACATTTGGCACCCGGATCACATCATTCCACTCGCATCTGCCGAACTCAATAGGAAGTTGAGACACATAAAAAATAATCCCGATGGGTCCAAGCCAGAGTCAGTGAGCTATGGATCTAATCATCTAAATAATCTTACTTTGGCCTGTGAGAAGTGTAATCTGCATAAGAAACACCGTATTATTTGGCCATTAGGTATCACGAAAGCGTAAAGTATTGTATAGTGTAACTTCCTTCGGGGTTTGGGTGACCCGTCCTTCGTTAAAACTACGGAGAGCGAGGAAGTCCCAATCGGCGGTATAGCCCGCGAGTTTGGTTCAAGGTGAGCCGGACATGATTTGGTGTAATTCCAAAGCCGACCGTACAGTCGGGATGAAAGAGGGAACGGTACCGTTTTGTTTTCGGTACTGTTTCTATCCCCGAAGCAATAAGGGGATTTTTTATTTAGAAATTTAAGGAGCGCAGCGACTATAAATTTCTTAACCCAGCACCTTCGTTTCTCAATGAAACAAAGGTGCTGGGTGTAAGAGCCTCTAAGCTCGCTGCGCTCGCTAAGAATCTCTAACATGTTCACCGGAATCATCACACACACAGGAACTGTCGCAGACAAAACGCGGAATACACTCGCGGTTCGTGCAGAGCGGGATATTCTGCGCGCACTCAAGAAAGGCGGAAGCATCGCGGTGAATGGCGCGTGTCTTACCGTCATAGCGAAAAACGCGAATTCCTTTTCTGCAGATGTTATGTCGGAAACTCTGGGAAGAACAAATCTTAGCAGTCTGACTGCTGAATGTGTCGTAAATCTCGAATTACCGGCAACCCCGCAAACGTTTCTATCGGGGCATATCGTTCAGGGGCATGTTGATACAGTTGGAACAGTGAGGGAAATTAAGAAAGACAAAAACCAACACACTGTCTCTATCGCCGTTCCACGGCAATTTTCCCGCTATATGGTTTCCAAAAGTTCTGTAACCCTAAACGGCGTCTCCCTTACGGTCATTAACGCCAAGCAAGGGAGTTTTTCGGTCGGCATTATTCCTCACACATGGAAATCAACCATGTTCCACGGACTGCAACCAAAATCGCGGGTCAATGTAGAATTTGATGTACTTGCAAAATATCTCGAGAGATTTATCAGTAATAGGAAAGTATGAAGAAAACCAAAGACATTCGCATCGGAATTATCGGGACGTCGTTCCGTGAGGATGTTACGCATGAGCTTGAAAAGCGCTGTGTTGCGACGCTTCTTGCTCACGGTGTTTCAAAAAACCACATCACGATTGTGCGTGTGCCAGGCGCTATGGAAGTTCCTCTCATAGTAAAAAAGATGACGAAGCAGAAAAAATATGACGCCCTGATAACGTTTGGCGCAATAGTGAAAGGGAAGACATATCATTTTGAACAGATAGCGAACGAGTGTTCGCGCGGCTGCGCCGCGGTGTCCCTTCAATATGAAATTCCCGTGATATTTGAAGTTCTTGCGGTCTATAGTTTAGCCGATGCGATGGAGCGCGCGACAAGAAAAATTGAGAACAAGGGTGTTGAGGCGGCGGAAACCGCGCTCTCAATGATTAGTCTAATCTCTAAACTATGAGCAAAACTACTAACAATTTCTGCACAGTGCCTGAAGCGATTGAGGAAATAAAGAAAGGCCGGATGCTTATTATTGTTGATAGTCCAACACGCGAAAACGAGGCTGACTTTTACATTTCTGCCGATGCCGCGACTCCGGAAAACATCAACACTATGTTGAAGTATGGCGGCGGAATTGTCTGCACAGCAATTACCCCCGCGCAGGCGCACAATCTCCGGCTGTCCGCGATGGTTCCGCTAAGCAAAAATACAGAAAAGACGGGCGTGAATTTCACAATCTCCGTCAATGCGAAGCGGGGAATCACAACGGGCGTCTCCGCGTACGACAGGGCAAAAACAATCCGTATTCTCGCGAATCCTAAATCACGCCCGGAAGACATTACAAAACCAGGCCACGTATTCGGACTCGTTGCGCGCGCAGGCGGACTCTTAAAGCGCGATGGGCACACCGAGGCGGCGGTGGATTTGGCGCGTCTTGCCGGGCGTATCCCTGCCGGAGTCTTATGCGAGATAGTCGGGAAAAACGGCCGTATGGCAAAAGGCGCTGAAATCAGGAAGTTCTCGCGGGAGCTCAACATAAAGATTGTTGCGATAAAAGATATCGTGCGGTATCTGCGTGCGCACCCTCTCCCCCTACTTCTGTCCCCTCACGGAGTGGCCCGGTTTTCGGAGTCTACGCTTCCAACACGGCACGGAACATTCCGCATTATCGTATACACGTCCACTTTTGATGACCTTGAACACGTTGCGCTTGTACACGGCAATATTGGAAAAATTCCGGTACTTGTGAGAGTCCACTCACAGTGCCTTACCGGAGATACGTTCGGCTCTCTAAGGTGCGATTGTCAGGAACAACTGCAGACGAGCATGAATATTATAGAAAAAGCAGGTAGCGGTATCATCGTGTATCTCAATCAGGAGGGGCGCGGAATCGGACTGGGGAATAAAATAAAAGCGTATGCGCTTCAGGACGAGGGGTACGACACCGTAGACGCAAACCACAAGCTTGGGTTCCATGCTGATGCGCGTGATTACGAGGCCGCGGCACTCATACTGAAAGATTTGGGCGCCGTCAAAATCAGGTTATTGACCAACAATCCCGAGAAGGAAAAACAGCTTTCTTCATTCGGAATTAAAATCGTGGAGCGGGTACCGTTGGAAATCTCCCACAACGATGTCAACAGAACGTATCTTAGAACAAAGAAAAAAAGGCTTGGCCACCAGCTGAAAGATTTTTAATGCATATGAAGAATCCTCGCATACGAGACGAAATGTTTATGGACGATGCTCTGAAGCTAGGAGCGAAGGGTCTTGGCTGGACGAATCCGAACCCGATGGTCGGCGCTGTCATCGTTAAAAACGGGAAAATCATCGGGCGTGGGTACCACAGGCGGGCAGGCAGTGCGCATGCTGAAATTGAAGCGCTCGCGGGTGCCGGCGTTAATGCACACGGCGCAACTCTTTACGTCAATCTTGAGCCATGCTCGCATTTTGGGAAGACTCCGCCGTGTGTTGATGCAGTGACTAAAGCGGGAATAAAAAGAGTGGTCTGTTCCACGATTGATCCGAATTCGCTAGTGCGCGGCCAAGGCGTTGCCGGGCTGAAAAAAGCCGGAATTTCCGTTTCTGTTGGGACAAGAAAAAAAGAAGCACGCTCTCTTAACGAAGCATTCTTTGTCTTCCATGAAAAGAAAAGGCCATTCGTCGCTCTCAAATTCGCAGTGAGTTTAGACGGAAAACTTGCCACGCGAACAGGTGACTCAAAGTGGATTACTGGTGAGAAAGTTCGACACTTCGCACGAGGATTGCGTGGCGCGTACCAGGCGATTCTTGTAGGCGTGAATACGGTCATTCGCGATAATCCGAATCTGGGAGCGCGAACAAAAGGGAAAAAAGACCCTCTGCGTATTATCGTGGACTCGCATCTTCGCATTCCTCAAAACGCACTCGTGCTTCGCGATACGAATGTCATTATTGCGACGACCTCTAGTGCTCCGAAAACAAAAATAAAGAATCTGGAAAAGAGGGGCATACGAGTTCTCGCGTTTAATGGCACGCGCGTTCCAATTCCTAAACTCCTTGCTGAATTGCGAAAACAAGAAGTCATCAGTGTTTTTGTAGAAGGCGGAGGAGAAATACTTGGCAGTTTTATTGACGCCAAAATTGCGGACAAGGTATATGTATTTTGCGCACCCATTTTAGTGGGCGGAACGGGCGCAAATTCCATAGGCGGAATGGGGGTACAGAAAATTGCGAGGGCTCTGCGCTTCAAAACAATGTCAGTTGAAAGGTTTGGTGACAATATTCTCGTAATTGCCAGCGGGCTCCCCATTGATTCTCCAGCGTAGCAGATGCATAGGCGAAGATGGTATGGACACACCCTTACAAACTTGAGAATGTGGGGATGAGGTTTATAATGGGCACATGACAAAGCTCAAAAGCGCGAAGCAAATGGAGCGGCATCTGAAAGGAATGGCGAACCACTACCGCATTGAGATTTTACTTCTCGTTGCCGAAAGTGGCGGAATCACTCTTGAAGATATTGTAAGAACGCTTGGCGCAAATGAAAAGACATTGGGCGAGCACACCCGGCGGCTTCAAAATAGCGGGCTTGTCAATAAAAAATACCGCGGCAAGTTTGTGGAGCACACGCTATCTCCGTATGGCAAGCTGTTTGTTCGGTTTCTAAAATCATTCCGAAACGTCTAACAACGCATACAACACATACTTACAAACTTGAGAATGTTGGTATGTTTTTGCCGGTTCAGCGTGATTGGACGAGATGACAGATTACTTTGGCGGCAGGCACGATAACATTTGAGAAAAAGAAAAGTAATTGGCAGACTTCTTGAATATATACGAAATATATGCGAAAGGAAGCGCGTTTTGGACAAAAATGATATATTCAATTTTGCGTGCCGAGATAGCTCAGTTGGTAGAGCAACGCTTTCGTAAAGCGTAGGTCCCGGGTTCGAATCCCGGTCTCGGCTCAAATGAACAAAAAGAACATCTTCTTGTGGACTCTGTATGATTTTGCGAATTCCATAGTCATTGTCGTTTTCTTTTTGTATTTCTCGCAGTGGCTCGTTGTTGATAAAGGAGTACCCGATCTTTGGTACAACCTGACGTTCAGCATCGGCTCCTTACTGCTTCTTCTAACAGCCCCGGTTTTAGGCAGTATTGCGGACAGGACAGGCAAACAACGCGATTATTTCAATCGGATTACGGTGATTGCCTTTGCATTCTTTCTACTCGCTTCGCTCACGGCACTTTTTTTCTCAAAGCATGTCTTTACAGCAATGCTATTTTTTCTACTCGCGAATTATTTTTATCAGTTTTCTTTCGTATTTTATAACGCGCTTCTGCATTTTCTGGCATCTGGCGACAGACTAGGACGAATTTCCGGAATAGGCCAAGCAGGAAACTGGCTCGGACAAATCGCCGGAATTCTTATTACAATCCCTTTTGCGAGCGGCGCGGTCTATCTTTTTGGCGAAGCGGGGCGCGCGCAGACATTTCTCCCGGCTGCTGTTTTGTTCTTTCTTTTGGCGCTTCCGATGCTCCTGTTTTTTAAATTGCCGAAACCGGAAGGCACCGGCCAACCCGCGGACAAAATCAATTGGAGTGAGGAGTACAAAAACCAATGGTCTCAATTTAAAGAACTTATACGGGTTCCGAACATGGGCGTGTTTTTGCTATCCTATTTCTTTTTCAACGACGCGATTATTACTGCTTCAAATAATTTTCCCATCTACCTGCAGAATGTCTTTGCGGTGAGCGACAGCACGAAATCGGCTCTTCTCGGAGGCATTCTTCTTACTTCGGCGATTGGCGCGCTGTGCTCGGGCTGGGTAGCAGACAATATCGGTCTGAAAAAAACCCTCACGGTCGTGCTCGGCAGTTGGGTGATAATCTTTCCGGCTCTCGGAATGACGACCAGTTTCCCGATCTTTGTCGCGGTGTGCGTCCTGATGGGCTTTTTCTTCGGTGCAACGTGGACAGTCTCGCGTGCGGCCATGACCGCATTGTGTCCAAAAGACAAGCTCAACTTTGGATTCAGCTTCTATACTCTTGCCGAGAGAGTCTCAACACTCGTAGGACCGCTTTCCTGGGGTTTGATAACAACGCTCTTCATCGGTCTTGGTCCCACTCGTTACAAAATAGCCATCAGTTTCATGGCTGTCTTTGTCGTCATTGGATTATTTTTGTTAAGAAAAGTTGAGATAGGGAAAAACGAAAACGCTGCCTTACAGTAACCTCCTGCCTAGTGCCCGGTACCTATTCAGAATATACTTCCCCAATGCAATCAAAAGAAGTTATACAAGCGCAGATATCTGCGATGGAGGTGGCGATGGCCTCGCCCGACTTTTGGAGCGATAAGGAAAAGGCGCAGGCCGTGCTCAAAGAATATCAGGATTTAAAAGCGAAACTCGCGGGAGGGAGTTCGTATGACAAAAGTGATGCGATAATTTCAATTGTTTCCGGCGCGGGCGGGGATGATGCGGAAGATTTCTCCAGAATACTTTTCAGCATGTACAGCAAATACGTAGCGGGCAAGGGCTGGCGCACGTCGCTTCTTTCTGCAAATGAGAATTCAGTCGGCGGGTACAGAAGCGTTTCTTTTGAAGTGTTGGGTTCCGGGGTTTATGGAACTCTAAAAAATGAAGCTGGCGTGCATCGACTCGTACGCATGTCCCCGTTTAATTCTGCGGGCAAACGGCAGACATCGTTCTCACTCGTTGAGGTTCTTCCCAAGGTTCCCGATGCCGGAGAGCTTCACGTTCCGGATTCAGAGATTGAAGTGTCCGTGGCCCGCTCCGGCGGCCCCGGCGGTCAAAACGTCAACAAGCGCGATACGGCAGTGCGCATGACGCATATTCCGACTGGTATCGCGGTTCATGTAACGTCCGAGCGCAGTCAGGCCCAAAACCGTGAAAAGGCGCTGGAAATGATACGCGGCAAGCTTTTCAAGTTGCGCGAGGAGGCGCAGGCCGCAGAAGCACGCGGCCTGTCTGTTGCCTCTACCAATAAGATTGAATGGGGAAGCCAAATCCGCTCGTACGTTTTGCATCCCTACAAGCTCGTAAAAGACCATCGGACGGAGCACGAAGAACATAATACGGATAAAGTGCTGGACGGCGATATTCAATCGTTCGTTGATGCGGAGAAGGATTTAGGCAGTTCTTAGGAGCGAAGCGAGTTAGAAATGCCTAACCCAGCACCTTTTTTGCGAGAATGTCTTTCGTGGTACAATCGCTAGAAATCGTTTCCATGATTATGCAATCCAAATTGCTAGAAAAGGTGCTGGGTGCTCGATTTTGTAATTGCTCGCTACGCTCACAAACAAAATCGGCATGATTCACTACGACAAAGTTACGAAAATTTACAACGGCGGCCAGCACGCGGTGGAGGATATAACCCTGTCCATTGATTCCGGGGAGTTTGTTTTTATTGTCGGCCATTCAGGTGCCGGGAAGACGACGCTTCTCAAGATGCTTTTTGCAGAGGTTATGCCGACATCAGGTTCGGTCTACTTCAATTCCCGCTCTATCGGCGAGCTTTCAAACAAGGAGCTCCTTAATATGAGGCGCAATATCGGCACTATTTTCCAGGACTTTCGCCTTTTACCAACGAAAACCATCTACGAAAACATCGCTTTCGCACTTGAAGTAGCCGGCAAAAGCGACGAGGACATAAAGGCCGACGTTCCGCACGTGCTTGAGCTGGTGGGACTTGCCGATAAGATGTGGAGTTTTCCGAGGGAGCTTTCCGGAGGCGAGCAGCAAAGAGTCGCGATTGCCCGTGCCATCGTGAATCAGCCGAATGTGCTGATAGCCGATGAGCCGACTGGAAACTTGGATCCGATTAATACGCACGATGTCGTGGAAATCTTGAAAAAGATAAACAATCTCGGAACAACGGTGCTTCTTGCAACCCACAACAGGTCGGTTGTGGATTCGGTCGGGAAACGAGTCGTGACAATGGACCAAGGACGGATGATTCGCGACGATAAGATGGGGAAGTATATCCTATGAAATTAACGACCGCAGGGAGTATAATTTCAAGGACCCAGCACCATTTTGGCATCCCACAACTTTCTCTCGACCTCCAGATATTGTTGAGACCGTCTCAACAAAGTCGTACAATGTTCGTATTAGTAAGGATGTCAAAATGGTGCTGGGTGTATGCCAAAGGCATATCGTGTCTTCACTCGGGCATCATGTCTGCAAAAGGCAGACGCGATGGCCCTCGCTAGACACGATAAGATTTTCTAAGCTCGCTCCGCTCACTAACAAAATCTAACATGTCCCTCTGGCTAAACATAAAAAGAGTTGCGCGGTATGGATTCATCGGATTCATCCGCAATGGCTTCGTTTCTCTCGCGGCGGTTTCCATAATGACTCTGACCCTCTTTGTACTTTCAGGGCTGATGATTTCCGGTGCGGCACTGGACGCGACTCTGAAGCAATTAACGGAAAAAGTCGATGTGAACGTGTACTTAACAACTGACGCGACTGATGCCCAGATTGCCGACGTGGACAGAATGCTCAAAGCGCTTCCGGAGGTTGCCACAGTTTCCTATGTGAGCAGTGGTGACGCCCTCGCGCAGTTTCGCGAGCGGCACAAGAACGACCAGCTCACGATACAAGCCCTCGATGAATTGAAAGATAATCCCTTGGGCGCGATGCTTCAGGTGCGCGCGAAGAATACTTCTCAATATGAAGCGATAGCGAAATTTTTGGATACGCAACAATCAAGCGGGACAAGCGCCGGCTCCGCTATAGACAAGGTGAATTTCTATCAGAACAAAACAGCCATCGACCGGCTGACGAATATTATTGATACGTCAAAGCGGCTCGGAACGATTGTCGCCATCATCATGGGGTTGGCATCTCTTCTTATCGCTTTCAATACGATACGTCTTGCGATTTACACGGCGCGAGATGAAATCGGGGTCATGAACATCGTCGGAGCCGGAAGGTGGTATGTCCGAGGGCCTTTTATGGTTGCCGGCGTTCTGTACGGGGTTGTTTCGGGGCTCATTGTCATACTGCTGCTCTATCCGATAACTCTCTACATTACCCCGCCGTTGCAGCGTTTTTTGGGGACTTTTAATGCTTTTTCGTACTACGCAGGCTCGTTCCCAACGATTTTCTTTGTGATTATGGCTTCTGGAATTGCGCTGGGTGCGTTATCCAGTTATCTGGCAGTACGGAGATATTTGAGTTCGTGATATAACCATGCTATGGCGGTGCGCGAAAGAGGCGGACATAAATATATTTTCGTCGTGGGAGGCGTGATGTCGGGGGTCGGCAAAGGCATCGCCTCTTCTTCTATTGCAACGCTTCTCAAGGCGCGCGGTCTCAAGGTTACATCAATCAAGATAGACCCGTACATAAATGTTGATGCAGGCACGATGAATCCGACAGTCCACGGTGAGGTGTTTGTCTTGGGAGATGGTTTGGAAACTGACCAAGACATGGGCAACTACGAGCGCTTCCTCAATCAGGATATTTCGTCCATTAACTACATGACGACGGGCTCTGTTTATCTCTCGGTCATAAAGCGCGAACGCAATCTGGAATATGGGGGGAGGTGTGTTGAGGTGGTACCCGATATTCCGCTTGAAGTAATTTCTCGCATAGAAAAAGCTGCCGAGACTGCAGATGCCGACGTAACGACAATAGAGATCGGCGGGACCGTGGGCGAGTATCAGAACATTCTCTTTCTTGAAGCGATTCGCATGATGAAAACACGGCACCCTGACGACGTAGCAACTATTTTGGTAAGCTACTTGCCCGTGCCCAATTCAATAGGCGAGATGAAGACTAAGCCAACGCAGTACGCCGCGCGCACATTAAACAGCGCGGGTGTTTTTGCCGACATTATTATCGCCCGCGCACCGATGGCGATTGACGCTAAGCGCCGCGAAAAAATTGCGCTTTTTTGCAACGTAAAACCCGAGCATATAATCTCGGCCCCGGATGTAAAAAGCGTCTACGACGTGCCGCTGAATTTTGAGAAGGAAAACCTTTCCCAGCAACTGTGTGAAATTCTTAGAATGAACAAATGTTCCGCTACCGCCGATCTTAAAGAGTGGGAGAAATTTGTGGCGAAATCTAAAAACGGGAACAAGGAAGTGAAAATCGCGGTCGTCGGCAAGTATTTTGATTCCGGGGACTTTGTGCTCTCTGATGTGTACATCTCTGTTTTGGAGGCAATAAAATATTCATGTTACGCACTCGGCGCGAAGCCACAGATAGATTACATATCGTCCCGAGAGTTTGAGAAGGGGAAGAGCCTTGAGAAACTTGCGGGATTCGACGGCGTGCTCGTGCCCGGAGGATTCGGTGAAACCGGTATTGAAGGAAAACTTAAAGTAATCCAGTATGTGCGCGAAAACAAAATTCCGTATTTCGGCCTTTGTTACGGAATGCAATTGATGACTGTTGAATTCGCGAGAAATGTCGCGGGACTCAAGGACGCGCATACTACTGAAATTGACGGGAAAACTGCGCATCCGGTAATAGCAATTCTACCGGAACAGGTGGAGAAAATGGCGAAGAAAGCGTACGGCGGAACGATGCGCTTGGGTGCGTATCCGTGCGAACTTGCATCCGGCACAGTAGCGTACGAAGCGTACCTGTTCGCGCGCGGCGCGCAGGCGGGCGGAAAGAAATCTGTTTCCGAGCGCCACCGCCACCGCTACGAGGTAAATCCGGCATATGTTGAGAGGTTGGAGAATGCCGGACTCGTTTTCTCCGGCAGGTCGCCCGACGGTGTGCTCATGGAAATCGCCGAATTGCCAAAAAGCGTGCACCCGTTTTTCTTGGGAACCCAATTTCATCCGGAGTTTCTCGCACGTCCGCTTGCTCCGCATCCTCTGTTTACCGCATTCATCAAAGCCGCAGTTAACCGGAAAGGGAAAGGCGCATGAGCGCTTCTCTGAAACTCGTTTGCCTTAACATCGAGAAAAACAGACACTTCGAGCGTGTCATTCCTTTTTTGCTCGAGCAAATGCCTGATGTTTTCTGTGTGCAGGAGATTTATGAGAGTTCAGTCACGACGATTGCCAAAGTTCTCATGGCAACTGAATACGTGTACGTACCGATGACAGGTCGACCGACGGAGAGTCCGCCAGAAATACAGGGTATTGCGATTTTCTCCCGTCTACCAATCAGAGGTAGTAAGACTCACTATTACGTCGGTACACCCGAGTCTGTCCCGGAGTCCAACGATCATGACCCACTGACATGGAACGCGAACAATCGTATGGTTATTGTGTGTGAAATCGAGAAGGAAGAAGAGATTTTCCGGATATGTACGACGCACTTCACGTGGTCGGAACGCGGAACTCGAACCGATAAGCAAATGCATGACATGGACGAACTATTAAAGGTTCTTGGGTCCCTGGGCGAATTCGTATTATGTGGCGATTTCAACGTGTCCCGCGGCAGGACACTGTTTGGGATGCTGGCAAGACGATATAAAGACAATGTGCCACTTCACTACAAGACAAGTCTGGACTTGGAATTACATCGAGCCGCGAAATTACGGCGACACGAAATTGAAAACAAGATGGTCGACGGCATATTTTCTACCCCCGAATACGAAGTTTCAAATGTCGAGATGATAAGCGGTGTTTCCGACCACCGCGCACTCGTGGCGACTGTTTCAAGAACATAGCGTGAAATTGACAAGCGGGGCCAATCGCGCGATACTGGCGGCATGAAAAGGAAAAAAACAAAAATGACGGAGGGCTATTCACTCGCCGAAATGCGTGTCATCACGAACCGTATGATAGACGAATCAGTTGATCGTCTGCGCAAACGCTTACGGGTAGCGTGGAAGAAAACAGGCGCGCGGAACGTACGTCATGGAGCTACGGTTTAAAGAATCGGCGCTTGCCGATGTACGCTCCTTTGTTTCTCACTACGAAGAGGCTTTTCTCGAACTCTATCGCGACACCGGATTGTGGAGCGAGGAAACAATCCTTGAAAGCGTTCGCGGCAACGCAAAGCAGTTGTTCGTTGATGTGTACGATGCGGTCGCGAAGCATCTTGAGCATCACCCTGTATTGGGTAGAAAAAGAACACGTGGCGGTTGGTACGAACTAAGTTTTCACGTCGGAAGCAGATTGGTCATTGTATACTACTCGGAAGAAAGAAAAGCGGACGTTCGATGGGTTGAGTCTATAACGATAGATAGGAAACCAATCATCTTTTGACATTTTCGCGCTGCCAAGTATAATAGGCCATGGCATCAAAGATTCTAAGCGAGGGTTTTACATTTGACGACGTTCTCATCCGTCCGGCTGCCTCCGCCATGGAGCCCGCAGAAGCGTCTCTCCAAACGAACATAGGAGGCATTATTCTCAAGGTGCCGTTCCTTTCCGCCGCGATGGACCGCGTTACAGAAGTTCCGATGGCGATTGCGCTAGGGAAGCTCGGCGGACTCGGAGTGCTTCATCGCAACTGCTCAATAGAGGAGCAGGCGAGAATGGTGAAAGAAGTAAAAAAAGCAGGGGTTCACGTTGCCGCCGCGTGCGGGCCGTTTGCTGGAGACAGGGCGCAGGCGCTGGACGAGGCTGGGTGCGACGTCATCGTTATAGACTGCGCGCATGGACACAATCTGAATGTTGTTGCGAGCGCAAAGAAAATAAGAAAGACTTTCAAACATGCAAAAATGATTTTCGGGAATATCGCGACGGCGGATGCGGCAAAAGAAGCTTGCAAATTTACGGATGCCATAAAAGTTGGTGTTGGTCCCGGAAGTATCTGTACGACGCGCATCATTTCGGGCGTAGGCGTTCCACAGCTCTCCGCGATACTTGAAGTCGTATCGGTTGCAGTGAAAAAAGGCGTGCCGGTCATTGCAGACGGAGGAATCCGTACATCGGGCGACATCGCGAAAGCGCTTGCCGCGGGCGCTTCGGCGGTCATGCTTGGGAATCTCTTGGCGGGCACCGATGAAACCCCCGGTGCGATTGTTGAGAAGGACGGGAAAAGATACAAGGAGTACCGCGGGATGGGTTCAAAATCGGTCATTGAAAGTGCGGCAGGGAAGGAGCGCTATTTCACACACGGGCGTAAGGCCGTGCCGGAGGGCGTTGAGGCGTTGGTCCCGTACAAAGGCCCTGTCGCAGATGTGGTTGCTACATTGACGTCCGGCATTCAAGTCGGCATGGGCTACGTCGGTGCGCGCACGCTCGCGGAGTTCCACACAAAAGCAAAATTCACGCGCATTACGAACGCCTCAATAACGGAAGGGAAGCCGCACTCGCTTGCAGGGATTTTGGAGTAGTTGAATAAGGGTGGTTTTTCAAGTATTCTCTACGAACTAGAAGCTAGGGACACCTGGCATCTAGAATTTGCCGGATCATCTAACGGTAGGATGCGACCCTCTGGAGGTCGTCATCTTGGTTCGAGTCCAAGTCCGGCAGCCCGAATAAAACTAGTGTCAGATTCGTGAAAATTGGAGCGGGCGGCGCGGAGCGCCGACCAAGGCATGGCGGGGATTTCTTGGACTTCTTTGTTTTGCAAATGCAGGTTCGAGCCGAAGATTTTTTGGAGGGAGGATTTTTTGGAGGGTATGTCTTCCGAAATAGCCGCTTCATCAAGCAATGAAGCGTCCTTTAGCCATTCTCGCATCGGTTCGAGCCAATGTCCGGCGTTTGCTTCAAGACGAGCACATTGCTCATCGACGGACTTCTTTTCCATAACGAGAGTGCGACGACGCGCTAGGTAGTCCTCGCGCTCGATGTCTTGCGCAATATAGAGGTCGGTAAGTCTGTCGAGCTTGCGGGAAAGGTCATGCACCTTCTCGCGCAATTCTTGGACGAACGCCGCGTTTTTGAGAGAGGATGATTGCTCGTCCTCTGCGATGAGTTTCTCAAACTCTTTTTGCCATATCGACGGCATGGCGTAGCCGGAAAGGATGGCGTTCAGTTGCGGAAGCAATGCCTCCTCGCGGATATGCGGTTGCGAACAACCACCTTTCTTTTTGGTACAGCGATAATATACATAGCGATGGACGTTGCCGTTTTGTTGGTATTTTGTTCTTTCCTCGGCGGTGATGCCCATTCCGCACTCGCCACAGCGCAAAAGCCCGCACAGAGCCTTTGGCGTGTTGTGGGTTTTCATTGGATGGCCACGCTCAATAATAACTTTTTGCACTTTATCAAAAAGCCGTTTTTCAATTATCGGCGTGTGGCGGCCTTCGTGCATTTCACCGCCGTATGTAAAGAGGCCGACGTAAAATGCATTGGTTAAAATAAATTTCACGCGATCTTTGTGAAAATGGAGGCCGCCGAAACTCCGCACGCCGTTTTCAAAAAGAAAATTAGAAATATCTTCAAGCCGCGAATTGCCTTTGGCGTACAGTTCAAAGGCGGCGCGAATGACTTTCGACTTTTTGCGGTCTATGACAATCGTCTTCGCGCGTACATCATTTAAATAGCCGACAGGCGCAGTTGAAGGAAACTCGCCACGCTTCACTTTGAGCCGTAACCCGCGCTTCACGTTGGAACTCAAATCGCGTATGAACTGATTCGCCATTCCGAACTCAACGGACATCATCAATACGTTGTCGGTCGGGTAGTGGCTCCGGTCATGTGTGCGGATATGCTGAATAATGTTTTCTTGCAGAAACCAACTGATTTGCCCGCCGTCCACCGGATTGCGCGCGAGGCGATCTAACTTCCAACAAACGATACCTTGCGCCTCGCCCTTTTGTATACGCTTTAGCATTTCGTTGAAAACAGGACGGCCCGGCATCTTCGCGCTCCGCTTTTCCACAAACTCGTCGGCGATATCTAACCCCTCGCTCTTGGCGAGTGAGCGCAATTCGGACAATTGCGCTTCAATCGAAAGTACCTGCTTGTCCTCGACATCGGTGCTTTTGCGAGCGTAGAGAAAATAATGCATAGATAAATTGTGCTACTGAAGTGGAAGAGTATATTGTAGCAGAGACAGAACGAACAAATATGCCTGATGATATGAAGATAAATCCAGGAGTACTGGAGACAATTTTAGAAACCAAAGACGACATGGACGTTTTTATAGTGAATGAAATTGTAACCTTACCGATGACGTTGATGGTGGAAACTCTTATATTTCGTGGCGACAAGAGTAGATGGGAAAAACACTTTGGACAAATGATCGATTTAGGAAAGAATCTAATAAAGACAAATGATTCGCTCAGAGGTTATCGGAAAGCAGAAGAGACAAGCCTCAAAGAATACTTAGAGAAATGTATCAGCGATCCGAATATCAATGTGATTTTGGGACGACGAGCGCCTGAACTTGAACGCGAGCTTGATTATTTCTTGTCTGGGATTAAATCGAGTCTCGATATTTTGGCAAAAATACTCAATCCCATTATGGGCTTTCGCTTACAGGGGTGGCATAAGGGCAAAAGAGATGGAAAAAAGCTAAGTGGCGCGGAAGTACTTAGCGTGCTTGAAAATAATCTACCCGCAAATGCAAAAGAAAGACATCAGCAATTCCATTCTGTTATTGAGTCTAATCTCGAATGGATCACATATCTTGTGGGACTGAGAGATGCGGTGCATCACGGCGGAGGTATGAAAACAATCTCAAGTCTTTATTATCGTCCCGACAGAAAAGATGTGCTGCCGCAATACATTACTCACGAGCCCGGTAAAAATGAGAAAGTTAGCGATTTTATGACACGGACAATGCACGATTTCAGCATGTTCATTAATAACTTTGTCTGCCTGCTTTATGTATCTCAAGCTCCTAGCGATATGGTACTGCAAAGAAAAGAAAATCCTGTTTCGTACCACTGGGGCATTATTCAAAGAACTTAGGGAGCTTCGCAAGGCGAAGAATAATCTTGTGCGCGTATGGGCGGGTGGGACAAGCACTCCTTTATGTATCTTGTTCTTGCATTTCCTCCAAAAAATCCTCCCTCCAAAAAATCTTCGGCTTTTGAATTCTTGAACCTGCATTTGCAAAACAAAGAAGTCCGAGAAATCCCTTCTCCACCTTGGTCGGCGCTTCGCGCCGCCCGCTCCAATTTTCACGAATCTGACACTAGTTTTATTCGGGCTACATTATACGACCAAGTCCGAACCTTTTTCCAGCGCGAGAACTGACTCGCGCGCTCCGCGCGCGTGGTGGCTTTGTACTCTGTGGCACGATTGGATTCTGTACCCGCCCCCGCCCCGCCGCACTCTCCTCCATACGCATCTATTTCGCGGGGGTTTTTGAAAATTGAATGGGCGGCGGGGCGGGGTTTTTAGAGTTATACTAACCCTGCAAGTGCGTTAAACAAGCAGAAGTTTCGATTAAGGAGTTGATGAAATAATCTTATGAAAATCTTACCCAAGATAATTGATAACAATCGGAGATTCCTAAAAGACATCCTTACGAGGGTGTCAAAGAATTATTCTGAGATTTCTATTGCAACCGGATACTGGGATCTTGAGGGTATGAAGCTTATTCTCCCTGAAATTCAAAACTACTCAAAAATTCGTCTTCTTATCGGCCGTGAGCCCATGATTGCTCGTTATCATATGCAGATGCCGGAGCCGGACTATCCGGATCAAGATTTTAAATATGACCTCACAATGCTTAAACCCGATTCAGCTCTTACTGATACGGTCGCCAAAATAAAAGAGCTTATTGAAAAAGGCACGCTCGAAGTTCGCGTCTATCGCAAAAACTTTTTACATGCGAAGTGCTACATTTTTGGTTCGTCCACAACAGATACCGCAGTTGGCATTATCGGCTCATCAAATTTTACTAAAAATGGTCTAACGAAAAATATTGAACTAAATGCCCTTGAATCGGATCATCGCATTGTCCTTTCAGAGCCGAAAACGGCGACCCAAGAAGTTGGACATCTCTTTTGGTTTAACGAATTATGGAATGACGAAACAACCGAAAAATGGGATGAAGAGTTTGGAGAAATACTTTCAATGTCTACCGTTGGTCATATCGCATACAGTCCATACGAAATGTATATGGCGACCTTGTGGCATCTCTACAAAGACGAAGTGACTGACGAAATTACACTCTCAAGTGACATCTCAAAAAATCTATATGCGTTCCAGCAAAGGAACGCTCAATTGCTTATAAATAAAATTGAAAAAACTGGTCTTGCGATGCTGGCTGATTCCGTTGGTCTTGGTAAAACGATTACTGCCGGTGCGGTGATTAAGCACTATCTCCAACAAGGAGCACGGCGCATCTATGTTATTGTTCCGGCCCGTCTTATTTCACAGTGGAAAGACGATCTGGCTGCAATACACGATATTCATGGAGGATACGAACTTGTTTCAATGCAAGATATAGGGGCAATAGAAGATGAAATGTCTCGCGATAAATATCGGAATGTTGACCTCTTCATTATCGATGAGGCACACAACCTCCGTAACGATAACAGTACTCGTCATATAAAAATCCTTGAATGGTTTGGAAATAATCCTAAGAGTAAGGTACTGCTAGTTACGGCAACTCCAGTGAATAATCAGCTCACTGACTTTGTGAATCAAATCCAACTTGCAAGCAAAGGCAAGCTCGACTCATTTCCAATTGTCTATACCACAAGCAAAAAGCGCGAAGTGATTGATTTCTTTGAGGCGGTAAAACGTCTTGTGAGTTACATCAAGAAAGAGGAAAACGCGGACAAAATCCCCGATTGGGAGCAGGTTAATAAAGTTATGAGGCAAGGACTTAAACATTTCCTCGTTCGCTCAACTCGTAACGGAATTATGAAAGACTTCAACGGTGGACTTCTTGGAAATGACGGCGTGATGCGAGCTTTCCCAAAAAGCGAAGTGAAGCCAGCCGAGTATAAGTTTTCAGTAGAAAATGACGCTGTTATTTCTGATAAAATCTCCGCATCAATCGGGACACATTTTGAAAAAGTAGACCCTCGTCATATTGATATAGATAAACTTGTATCTATCACCCAACGCACCGAGCATCCGCTTGATACGATAAAGACAAGTGCTTTATCGGGTGACAATGTTAAAACTGGAGTATTCACAAATCTTTTCCAAATTATTTTGACTTTTGGATTCGCTCCGTATAAAGCCCGTACCTATGACAATAGATTCTATGGCAAAACTCCTGAACAGGTAAAAGAATACAAACTAAAACCAAAGGAAAGCTTTGCGCTTCTTAGTCAGATTAGTATTCATAACCTCATTCGTGTTAGTTTTTTGAAGCGTCTTGAGTCGTCGCCATACGCTCTCAAGAAATCTATTCAGAACTACATCAATAGACTCTCAAATTTTAGTGAATGGCTTGAAAAGGGTTATATACTTTCCTTTAAGGACATCAATGAACTGGTAAAAGAGTATGGCGAGGATCTTGACGAGGTGCCGGAAGCGGTCATTGATGAAAAAATTCCCGCTGACCCAAGTATCTATAATATTGAGGCCCTCAAAAACGATATTATCCGTGACCAAAGGATAGCTGAAATCCTTATTGAACTTTGTGAATCAGTTGAAAAGAAAGACGATAAGCTTTTACGATTCGTAGAACTCATAAAAGATATTAAGAAAACCACAAAAACAGAGAAGATTCTTGTATTTAGCTTCTATTCCGACACTATTAAGTACCTTGAGAAGAATCTCGGAGCGCATTTAAGTAAGGAAGAAATGAAAGAGTCCGCCTTTGTTACCGGCACAAGCGCTCTTGATATTAAAGAAATCACAGGACGTTTTTCGCCAAAATCTAAAAAGTACACAATAAGCGAAGCCCGTCCAAAGATAAGCTATCTTTTTGCCACCGATGTACTTTCAGAAGGTCAAAACCTACAAGACTGCCCTGTGCTTGTAAACTTTGACCTACACTGGAATCCTGTCCGTATGATTCAGCGAAATGGACGTATCAATCGGCTCGGCTCACTGCATGAGAAAGTCTATGTCTATAATATGGAGCCGGAGAAACAGCTTGAGACGTATCTAAAGTTGGTAAAAAGACTTAAACAAAAAATAAATAAAATCGCGCACACTATCGGTACTGATCAATCAGTCCTCGGTGAGCTAGAGAATCCCATTGAGTACATTGACCAAGTGGATGATGCGGAAGATATAAGTCGAGTTGTCGCATTGTATAAAGAAGAAACCGCAACAAAAGCACTTCTTGAGCTTGAAGATGACGCGGGCTTTTTGACCGAAGACCAGTATGTATTTGAACTCCGCACTTTTCTTAAAAACAGTACCGAAAAAGAAGTGAACACAATTAAAAATATCTCCGTTGGGAAATGGGGCTATTTGCCGAAGATAAAACGAACGCCGATAGACACGCCGGATGTTATCGGTTTGACTCAAACAATGGTGCGCGAAGATGAGAAAACTACTTACCCCGTAGATATATTCGTTGAATATCAAGCCGTAGACGGCAAGGTCGGCGTAATGGACACCGTTGACGCTCTTACGCTTATTAAAACGACCCCCGATGATTCAAAAAGAGCCGTTGATGCGATTAAAACAAACAAGGAACGCTCGTTTATCAAAAAACTCATGGAGCGCCAAGCCGAGGGAGAAGCGACGCGCGAAACGCTGGTATTTAAAAGAACTTCGTCAATAGAAGTCATACTTGATAGCGTAGCAAAATATCTTCCGGATCTTCAGCTAAGCCAAGCTCTTACTCGCATTGATTCAAAACCTGAACTAAAGAAAACAAGGAAGCTTCTTTCTGATGCGAAAGAAGATTTAAAGACATATGAACAATTGCGCCCAATCACATTAGACAGATTTACTGTACTTGTAAAAGAACTCACCAAAGAAAAGAAACTTGAGAAAACAGTGGACGATATAAGTACATTATTGTTCTATGCAAAATGATTATCAAATCAAAATAAACAACGCTCTCAATGGACTCTCCACGAAAAAGAGTGTTTCCGCCGGGCTTTTGGTCTGCAATACCTTGCTTGAGTACATGGGGATTGAAACAAAAGGTGTTGAAGATATAGAACTTTCAAAACTCAAGCTCCCTAATGCTGAACGATACGACAGGTGGTTTGTCGCTCACCCTCATTTTCGTGGAGATAGAGCATGTTTTGAACTCACTCAAAAAGAGGCGGCACTTGAAGCAAAGTTTTTTGCTCTCCAAAAGAGGTCAAAACTTTTTATTGCCGGTGCGGTGAACTTCACACCCAATTTTGAAGACCGCGACTACACACGAAGCGACCCGGACATGAAAGTTGGTATAGATTTTTTCTTTACCCCAGAAAAAGATTCTGTAATTGTCGTACTCTCAAACAAAGGCAGTTTGAGGCTTGTGGAGCTTTCCGACAGACTTACCAATACCCAAAACGAAATATTCACACTGTGGCACAACATCGGACAAACAACAGACAAAAATATACTCCACGCAACTATTTGGGAAAGCTTCAAGCTTTCAAGCCTCAATAAGAAATTCTACGAAGGTATAGTCAACAGTTTTACATCGCTCACGCAACATCTGCAAAAAAATAAAGTGGCGGAGCAACTCGCCAATCAATTTGCCAACCGGCTCCACGGCCGCCTTCTTTTCCTGTGGTTCTTGCGGAAGAAAGAAATCATTAACGAGACAAAAGAATACTTTACACTTGGAGATCAAAACGATACCAAGTACTACGCGAATACGCTCAGCTCACTCTTTTTCAATGTCTTAAATAATGAAGATCATAAAGATGTTGATCCTGTTACACCATACCTCAATGGTGGTCTTTTTGACCAAAACGCAGACGGCGAATACTGGAATACTCACAAGCCCACATTCCCGACAGGATTCTTCAAAACACTCTATGACCATTTTGATTCATTCAATTTTACGACAGACGAATCAACTCCCGAATATGAGCAGATAGCAATTGACCCTGAAATGCTTGGGCGCATTTTTGAAAGCTTTCTCGCCACCTTGGTTACCGAGACAGGTGCACAAGCCAAGAAAGCCAACGGAGCCTTCTATACACCGCGAGAGATCGTGAGTTATATGTCCCGCGAGAGTCTGCGGCAGTATCTTTATACGACACTCGGTTCGAATTTGTTTATCAAGAAGAGTATTGACGAGCTTCTTGATAGGTCAGACAGCGAATGGGCGCTGGCAGGGACCAATAGTAAACGTGATGTTGTAGCCAAAGAAGACCGAGAGCGCATTATGGACGCATTGCGGGCGGTTAGAGTTCTTGATCCGGCAGTAGGATCGGGAGCGTTTCCTATGGGGGTCTTGCACAAAATGCTGAGTCTTTTTGAACGTCTTGATCCAAGTTTTGATTCCTACGAAACCAAGCTTTCAATACTCAAAAATAATATCTACGGAGTGGACATTGACCCGACAGCTATTGAGATATCTCGTCTTCGAGCATGGCTCTCTATTATTGTTGATGTAAAAGATATAAAGAAAATCAAACCGCTACCAAACTTAGACTTTAAATTTGTTTGTGCGAATAGCTTGGTTGGTCTCGACACCTCGAAGCAAATGTCATTAGTACCTGACGCTGATTTAAAAGCTAAACTTATGCGTATCCGCGATGAGTACTATGCGACCAGTAGTAGGGTTAAGAAAGAGAAACTCCAGAAAGAATATATCAATCTTACGCATAAAAACAGCCTTTTTGATACAGAAGAGACTCGTCAGCTTAAGAGCTACCAGCCATTTGAAATTGGGAAGGGCGCTTCATTCTACGATCCAGAAC
Organism: bacterium; assembly: GCA_030648265.1. Taxonomy (GTDB): domain Bacteria; phylum Patescibacteriota; class Minisyncoccia; order Phycocordibacterales; family UBA2100; genus UBA10103. Next base: position 2,444 of record JAUSHX010000026.1, on the reverse strand, counting down.
TCATGCATGGAATTGAGGCTTTTGATGTTGTTATTGGTAACCCGCCGTATATCTCCAGCTGGAAGGATAAAGAAGGAAGTCCTGAGAAGAATTATTATAAAAAGAACTACATTACTGTAGTCGGGCACTACGATATATATGTTTTGTTTTATGAAAAAGGAATCAGCCTATTAAAAGATAGTGGAATACTGAGCTATATAACAAGCAATAAGTGGATGGCACAATCTTATGGCTTAGAGTTACGCAAGTTATTTCTCAGAAAGAGAATTCTAAAAATACTAGATTTTAAGAGTTATAAAGTCTTTGAGAGCGCTACCGTGGATACACAGATTACAATTTTAAAGAATCAAGAAGAATTGGAGGATTATCATCTGGATGCGTTTACCTTGACTGAAGATGTATTACCAGATTTCTCTTCTATAAAATTTGTATCATTAAATACGGGAATTTTTAAGAATACCGAACAGGTCAATTTCAAGATTGAATTAAATGAATCTTTTATCTCCATTATAGATAAAATGCGTTCAAATTCCATAAAGGTAGAGGACATATGCTATGTTTCTGTCGGAGCTATCTGCCACTCTGATAAACCAATAAAAATACCTAAAAGCCACTTTATTTTTCAAACACAAAATAAAGATCACGCTCTGAAACCTTATATTGAAGGAAAAAACATACAAAAATGGAGAATAACAAATCACAAATTCTTAGATTACCAGCCTAGATTGTTTAATCAGGGGGCAGGTTTCCCCGAATTGTTCAGTGCTAGAAAGATTGTGAACAAAAGAACATGTGGGCGGCGCACTCTTGAATTCGTTTTAGATACAAAAGGTTATTACACAAATGAAAAAGTAAATAATGCTGTCCTGTATCACGAGTTGGAAAATGTAAGAAATAGGCAACTAAGTGGCAACATCTCGAGTGCGAAAGTATCCCTATCAAAGAATTATTCCTACGAATTTGTTATAGGAGTTCTTAATTCAAAAGTGACTAACTGGTATTTTGAAAACTTAATGGCTAACGGATTAGATTTTTATCCTAGCCAGCTTAGAAGTTTGCCAATACCGACCATCGCAGATACAAAAAAGGATAGGGGTCCAATCAAGAAAATTGAAACCTTAGTTAGTCAAATTTTAACTCACAAAAAACAGGACAAGGATACCAATATTAAAGATATTGAGAATCAAATTGATGACTTGGTATACAGACTGTACGGGTTGAACGAGGAAGAAATAAAGATTATTGAAAATTCAAGTAGAAAATAATATGGAATGGCTTAGTTTACTAAATCCTGTTTCTTGGGTTGAGAAATTTCTTGAATGGAAAAAACGGCCTCGCCCCGTTATTAAATTTGAGTGTCAAACGGAGAAAGTCTCTGAAAATAATTACTGTCATTTACGTTTCAACAGTTCAGCTCAGAGGAATGCGTGGTTTTTTAGACTTGGAATTGATAATCTGGGTAAGATCCCCATTCAAAATGCTGATGTTAGGGTTGAAAAGGTGGAAAGGGTCATACCACAAGAGAATGTCCCTATTTCTGGGACGCCATTCTTTCTTCACTGGGCAAACGAAAATACTGATAATTCACGAATGATTTATCCAAATACACCAGTATATATTGATGTAGTCTTTATGAATGAGGGACAAAAACAGATATTTCTTTTTTCTAAACATAAACATGAAGAAGCTGGGATCAAAAACAATTTAGCGCCTGGGAAATATTTAGTTACTATTAAATTACTCGGCGAGAATATATCGCCGCTTGAACAAAAATTATCCATAGAATCAGACGGTAACTGGGAGAAGTTGAGTATGTATCTTCTAGACGAGAAACTACAGAGTGTAAGAACTTAAGTTGGTAGTTGCAAGGGAGTTTCGCCGTGTCTAATTCTTCCACGGCGGAAGATTTTGCGCGCGCACGGTGGGTGGGGCAAGCGCATTCTCGGCAGCGCCTTCGGGCATTTCCGCTAGGGCGCCCACGCCCTACGGACGAGCGCCTCCGTTAATCGGAGTTACAGAATCTAGAAGCGGAAGCGACAAACTAAAAGCAAGGATGGAAACGAGGAGAGGGGTTGTGCGAGTGGCGGAATCCGAAGGCCAGCTAATGCGAGGCACAAAAGAACGCAAACCAAAACAATCGGACGCAACGACACACTCAGATAAAGCAATGCGAGGATGAGCCCGACGCTGGGGAGAGGATTCCTTCCTCTCCCCAAATAGAGGCGCTGCCCGCGCCACCCGCGAGCACGCGGGAAATGGCGCGGAAGAAGCAGCGCACATAGGCATCTAGGCGCTCGTAGCCCTAGCGGAAATGCCCGAGGCGGATGCCGAGGGTGACACCCCGTTGGGCTGGGCCACTAGCAAAGATAGAATGCACGAGGCTCAATTCTGCATTTGGATTTTAGGGCAAACGGCTCATTTACTGGTATTTGAGCCGTTTGCCG
>JAUSHX010000025.1 GCA_030648265.1 bacterium | reverse complement strand
CCACGGCATACGGGTTCTCGGAATTGACCCCTCCAGCGCAACAAATATCGCGATTGAAAAAGGAATCCCGACAGACGTAGTGTTCTTCAACGAGGGCGAGGCGCACACTGTAGCGGAAAGAATGGGCAAACCAAAAATCATTACGGCAACGAATGTATTCGCGCACGTCAAAGAACTTGACTCTTTTATGCGCGGGATAACGGCTCTTCTTGCGCCGGACGGTGTTTTTATTTCCGAATCGGGATATGTCGCAGACATGATTGAGGGCATGCAATATGACAGCATTTATCATGAACATCTGCGATATTACTCCGTGACGTCGCTCGCCGTGCTTTTTGGGCGCTTCCAGATGGAAATAATCAACGTGGAGCGAATACCGAGTCACGGCGGTTCAATTCGCGTATACGCCGCACGAAAAGGGGCGCATCCCGCCTCGCCCTTGGTGCAACAGCTTATTTCTACGGAAAAACAAAAATGCTATACAGCGCTTCCGATATATACGAAGTTTGCAGAAGACATCGCAAAAACAAAACTCGCGCTTCTCAATATCATCTTTGGCCTGAAGAAGAAAAATTGCCGTATCGCCGGCATCGGGGCTCCCGCAAAAGGCAACACGATTCTCAATTACTGCCAACTGAATACTGATACGATTGAGTATCTCGCTGAGAAAAGCGCGCTCAAAATCGGCCTGTATTCGCCGGGTATGCATATCCCCGTCGTGGATGAATCGCGGCTCTTTGAAGATATGCCCGAGGCGGCGCTTCTCCTCTCATGGAACCTGGCCGATGAATTGATACCCAAACTCCGACAGGCGGGCTTTCGCGGACAATTTATCGTGCCAAATCCGATTCCTCGGTTAGTATAATAGGCATGAAAATCCCTTCTCCTCTTTTGGGCATGGGCACATGGGGTATGGGAGGCAAATTTGAGCGCGACGACAAGACCGTGGACGCCTCTCTTCAAGTGCTCCGGCTGGGATTGTCGCTCGGACTACATATCATAGACACCGCTGAAATTTACGGGGAAGGGCTTACTGAAGAGATTGTCGGTGAAGCAATTCAAGGACACCCGCGGGAAGATGTCTTTATCATAAGCAAGGTCTGGAAGACAAACCTGCACTACGATGATGTGCTCTATGCAGCCGAAAAAACACTGGGGCGTTTGAAGACGCCATACATTGACCTCTACCTGGTGCATTGGCCAAACCATGAAATTCCTATTCAAGAAACGATGCGTGCGATGGAGAAACTCCGGAAAGATGGGCTGGTAAAAGCAATCGGCGTGAGCAATTTTTCTTTGTCGGAAATGAGAGAGGCGCAGAAACTGCTTACTTCTGCGACACTCACCGCCAACCAGATTGAATATAGCGTTCTGCATCAAGAGGCGCAGAAAGAAATACTTCCCTATTGCTCCGCGCATAACATCCGCGTCATCGCCTATCGCCCTCTTGCGAAGGGAAAAATCGCAGAGACGCAACTCCCTGCATTGCGCGCGCTCGCGCGCACATACAATAAAACGGTAAATCAAATCGCCCTCAACTGGCTACTATCTCAAAACATTATTGCAATACCTGCCACTCTTAATCCCGAGCATTTGCGGGAAAACGTCGGCGCTTTGGACTTCACTCTGTCGGCAGAAGATATACGCCTGCTCACATCGGTGTAGAGCGAAATGGCCTTGCCCGCACACCAACTTTGGCATAATTCATTGCCGAAACATATCCAAAAGTAATCTGAACTTGTCCCATTGTTTGAAGTATTGTACATGGTGATTGTTTTCATAAGAGGCGATGCCAAAGTTGGTGTGCGGGTCTTGTAGATAGGGCATAAATGCCGTACTATGTCCTCTACTATGGCTGAGAAAAAGCGAGCTCTTATCACGGGGACAACAGGACAGGACGGCTCGTATCTCTCCGAGCTCCTGCTTGAAAAAGGATACGAGGTCTTCGGTATCCAGCGCCGCACGAGCCTCCCCAACACCGAACGCATTGACCACCTGCTTGCCGATGACACGCACCGCGATATCACGATGCTCTATGGCGACCTCTCCGACAGTTCCAATCTCTTCCGCATCATCAACAAAGTGAAACCGCACGAGATATACAATCTCGCCGCGCAGAGCCACGTCGGTATCAGCTTTGATGTACCCGAATATACCGCGAATGTGAACGCGCTCGGGCCTCTCCGGTTGCTTGAAGTAATCCGCAATCTTGACGTTTCAACGCGCTTTTATCAGGCGAGCTCGTCGGAGATGTTCGGCAAAGTGCTTGAGACGCCGCAAAAAGAAACGACTCCGTTTAATCCTCAATCGCCGTATGCCGCATCCAAGGTGTTCGCATTTAATACGACTAAACTCTATCGTACGGGATACGGATTGTTCGCCTCAAACGGAATTCTCTTTAATCACGAGTCGCCGCGGCGCGGCCTCAACTTTGTCACACGGAAAATCTCGCTCGGTCTTTCGCACGTTAAACTCGGTCTCTTGCCAACTCTTCGACTCGGCAACTTGAACGCCAAGCGCGACTGGGGTTTCTCCAAAGATTACGTAGAAGCGATATGGATGATATTGCAGCACACGGAAGCTGACGATTTCCTCATTTCAACCGGGGAGACGCATACCGTTCGCTCATTTGTGGAAGAGGTGGCAAAACATCTGGATATTCCTATTGAATGGAAAGGTGAAGGAATGAACGAACACGGCATAGACAAAAAAACTGGTAAAACGATTGTTGAGGTCGACCCACGATACTTTCGCCCCAATGAGGTTGATATGCTTTTGGGAGATTCCTCTAAAGCGCGCAGAGTGCTCGGATGGAAACCGCGCGTGACGTTTGAGAAACTAGCCGAAATGATGGCGCGCGAAGATATTGTCTACGCTGAACGTGAAGCAATTCTCCACACACCAATCGTAAACCGCCGCAAATTCGCGCCCTATGGATATGGAAAAGATATTACACAAAGGAAAACTCGTCGCAATAAGAATTAAATCGATGCCGGCGGGCTCGGTACCGATGACGCCTCCCGAGGGGGCGATTCAGGTATTGACCCTCAAACACAAGAAGGGCGCCTCTGCGGAGCCGCACACGCACCGTGCCCACAAAAGAGTTACGCATACCCTCCAAGAATGCCTTGTCGTTATTTCAGGCCTTGTGCGCGTATCGCTTTACGACGGCAAAGGAAAAGCTTTCAGGCGCTTCAGGGTCGCCGCCGGAGAAACGTGCGTCATTCTCTCTGGCATACACGGCGTTGAATATCTGAAAAATTCCGAGGTCATTGAGATAAAGAATGGGCCGTTTATAGACGACAAAAAAATGCTCAAAACATGAACGTCGTTTTCCTCACTTCAAAACTGAACTTCAAAACCGCAGGCGGTTCGGTCATGGACCTTCACTTGAAGGCAAAGGGGCTTGCCGACCTTGGCCACACGGTCACGGTCATCACTGCTTTTTCGCACTCCAATATCCTCGTAGAACCCCTACCCTACAAACATATTGAAGGAATGGTGACAAGCCGCGGGCTTATTGGCATTCAGTATGGAGCACTGCGCATATTGCAGAAATACGCGGCACGAGCAGATGTCGTCTACGTTGATGGCCAGATTTTTCTCTATGGCGCAGGCTTATACCGTCTTTTCGGCGGTACAGTTCCGGTGGTTGCGTTTTTCAATACACGCCCCAATGCATGGGAAGATATCCATGGGAGTACACGGCCACCGATATTGAAACGAATAAAAATGGTTTTGCGCAAATTCATTGAACACCGTATCGGGGTGCCGATAGTAAGAAATATAGATGCGTATATTTTCAATACGCCCATGGTTGAGAAATTGTATCTTGACTGGGGACTCCGTAAGGAAAAGAGTTCTGTCGTTGAAGATTTCGTCGATATGCGGGGTATTGCCGAACACAATCATATAACCAAGGAAAAAATAAAGTCCCACCAGCACAACCAGCCACTCATCACTTTTTTCTCAACCGGGCGGATGCTTAAAGAAAAAGGGTTTGAACTGATTGTTCGGGCATTCGCAACTCTCAATGAAAAAAACCGTTACCGCGTGGTTATCACAGGAGCCGGTCCCGATAAAGAACATATTGAAGCGCTCACTAAGAACTTGGGGCTTTCGGATTTCATTACATTCCCCGGATGGGTAGACAAAGAAACGCTCTCACGCTATTTTCTCAACTCACACATATTTATCTTCCCGAAGTGGTGGCTTGCATACGGCTCGGCGCTTCTCACGGAAGCGTTAGCATTCGGGCTTCCCTGCATTATCCCTGGGGGTGGCGCCTTGGAATGGCTTACGGAAGGGAACGCAGCTAGCTTTAAGAACGACGATTTTGAAGACCTCGCCGACAAAATGAAGCAGCTCGCCGAGGATGAAAAATGGCGGGTCAGTCTTGCTCAAAAAGGACTTGCTCGGGTGGAGACGTTAGACTATCGCGTATTATGCAAACGCCTTGAACACATTTTAGAAACTGCACTTAGGAAAAATCAGCCGCGGTGACTCGCGAGAACAATTTTTTTTGCTAAGACATCCGCCATACTCCCCAGCGCCGCGCGTACCTTTGAGGCATCTCCTTCTCGTTCCCACACATGGAGAAGGTCAGCTTCGGCGCTGTCTTCAAAAAGAGCCGCGACAAATCGAACCAATTCTTCTTCTCTGAACCCCGATCTCGTAAGCTGCTGTTCAACAAGCTTGGGCAGTTCTTCAGGCGTACGAGAATGCTGCACAAAGGAAAGCGCATTGTAAAAGAACTCTCCGAATGTGATTACGGGCTTCCCCAGAAGAACTGCTTCCCACCCCGCCGCCCCGCTGATAATGGTTATGAGCCTCGCATGCCGGATGAGCTCAAAACCGCTCAACTCCGGACGAATGAGTTTTACGTTCGGTATTTTTTTGAGCTCTTTGTAATACCAACGCGGACGATACTTCACCATTTGCGGATGTTCTTTCACATACAAAAGCATTCCGACCGGCAGGGATTGCGCGACACGTTTGATAATGTGTATCTGATCGGTATCAAACGGCGCGAATAGAAGAACCGACATTTCCGGCTCATAGTGCAGCGGATAAAAGACATACGGCTTTGAGGAGTCAAACTCATCATAGAGGTCGTTCACCCCCCGCAGATTGCGCAGTTTGCGCAGGACTGCATCTAAGCAATAGTAAAAGGGATTGACGGTACTGTAATCATCGCGCTTTTCTCCATTGCGCAACCATTCTCCAAGCGCGCCAAAAAACCACGAAACAAAGCGCACGAGATTGGACGGTAGAAGAAACGAGAACCGCGGAACGCGCCCGAAGTTCTTGTCTTGCACATACACATCGGAATACCGGACCGGCTTTTTTCGGAACTCATCGATGAACGCACGCGCCTCCGCGTATTTCGGTATGTTGGTAAGCAGCATTGATGCATGTTTTTTTACGGATTCTTCAACTCCCGTGAGTCTGTCATACCGCTCGCTGATTGTGACCAAATCTTTTGTAAGCGGAATAATCGTTGAAAACACAGGGATTCCGCGCTTTTTTGCCATTGTATAGAGCAGAAGCGTCCCCAAACTACCGGGCAAATATCCGTATATAAAATCCGGCTTTTCTTCGTCCAAAAATGCTTCTGTGCGTTTTGCATATGTCTGCGCAATGCGAAGAATTTCTTCGTGCGAGTGCTGTGATACGTCATGCGGGTATTCACGGAGTAATTGTCCGAGGCGCACGATGCGGTCCACATTAATGTATCGCCACAATGTTCCATAATCGCGCTCAAGGCGTTCCAAATAGCGCATATCAAGCTGCTCTTTTTTGTATGCCTTATGGATGTCCTCATCAAGAATAATCTGCGTGTAAGGAATTTCTTTTTGTGTGGCAAGAAAGTCGCGGCCATCGCGCACCTGCACATAGGCGCAAAATTCATCAACGACGCCCTTTTCTTTCAAAAGAACGGCCAGTTCATGGCCCAGGTACAAGAATCGACGCTGCAGCACAAAGAGGCCTTTCACCCCGTTAGAAGTCATAGGCAAAAAAGAATTTTAATCTGTCTTAATAAGACGTAGACGTACCGACTCTGACTTCTAACAGGGTTCATTGGCCTCAGCCTAGCGGAAAACTAGCTTCGGTACAAGGCCACATGGGATGAGAAAGGCGAAGGCATCATACTGAGGTGACAAATAACATCCTTACATTCTCAAGTTTGTCAGTATGTTTCTTGACACGCTGTTCAATGACCGTAAAAGACTCTATTATGCTTGCATGCCCCATAAGGAGATTTTAGCAATCATACCCGCGCGGGGAGGAAGCAAGGGCATTCCCCGCAAAAACGTGCGGATGTTCGGGGGGAAACCGCTCATTGCGCATACGATTGACGCGGCAAAAGAAGCGCCGTCAGTCAACCGTATTATTGTTTCGACCGATGATGCAGAAATCGCCCGCGTATCAAAAGAATGTGGAGCCGAGGTTCCGTTCCTGCGTCCCAGAGAGCTCGCAACGAGTGCCAGCAAGGTCGTTGACGCTGTCATTCACCTTTTGGAGAAACTGAAGGCGGACGAAGCCTATGAACCCACGTACATTTTGCTTCTCCAACCAACGAGCCCACTGCGTACATCTGAGGACGTAGAAAGAGCAGTTAAACTTTTTTTTGATGCCGAGGCGGATTCACTTGTCTCCGTGTGCAGGACCGAAAACGTACTGATGACGAAAGACGCCGAGGACGTGCTCACGGTCCAAAATCCGGAGTTGTTGTCAAGCCCGAACCGTCAGGAACTTCCGGCGTTCTATAAATTCGACGGCTCTATGATTTATCTTACAAAAACTGAAATACTTTTGAAAGAACATTCCTTTATCGCGGGGAAACTTGTTGGGTACGAAATACCGCGCTGGCGCGGAGCCGACATGGACGAACTGCAGGATTTCGTCGTTGGAGAGCTTATCTTCAAGAATAAGGATGAGATAGAGCGTGCGATACAAGATTTCTTATAGCAGGCATCAAAGAGCGTACCGCTTGTGTGTTTCTTCCAGACCCTCATCAAGCGAGCGCATCGCCACACGCTTCAGAAGCTTCTTGAGCTTCGCCGGATCGGCAACTATCATGTGTTTTTCTTCAATCGAATCGCTCCATGTAACCTTCACCTTCTTCCCTGTTACTCGTTCTATTTTCCCGATAAGCTCGCGCAGGGAATGTGCCGCACCCGTGCTTACGTTATAGATGCCGTGTGCCGCCGGCGTGAGCAAAATGTCCGTGGCAAGCCGCGCGGCATCAGCGACATGAATATGGTCCCTGCGCTGCGAACCGTCGCCGTTCACTATGAATGTTGAGCCGTCGCGGAGAGCGGAAAATATCTTTCCAATCACGCCCCTGTTCTTGACGTCGCCATAGACGTTCGCGAAGCGTGCAACCACGAGTCTTTCCGGGTGCTTCGCAAACATATCGCGTATGATTCCTTCTTCCGCGTATTTCGCGCGCTCGTAATCGGTACAGGGCCGGAGCGGCGCATGTTCATTCTGCGGCACATCGCCGCCATAGAGCAGCATCGTGGATGCATACAGGAATTTCTCGAGACGCGGTGCCGTCGATATCTCCCTCGCGAAACTTTTGAGAAGCCCCGGAACTGCCGGAATGAGCCACATGATATGCGCGGCGTCCGCAATCGCGTTTGACATGACATCCCGCCGCGTCGCCGCGTTTATAACTACGCACGCCGCGCCGCGCCGTTTTAATTCACGCACCGCATATTCGCCGATGAATCCCGTACCGCCGAACACCGCGACCGTACGTGCCATATCAATATGTAATCACCTTTTGCACGTTCGGAAACCGTATTGTTTCAAGTATCTTCACTACCTGCCGTGCCGTGTCCCCGTGGTCATACGGATTCTTTCCCCGCTTCACCTTCGCAATAAAGCGCTTATCGGTGAGGCATTTTGTTACCGCGCGTTTAATGGCCTTCCTCTCATTTCTTGCATCAATCACATTCGCGCCGCGTTCGCGAAATTGCTGGCGGGACCCGATGTTCACGGTCGGCAGGCCAAACGAGGGCGCCTCGTGTATGCCCGCTGAAGAATTTCCTACAAGAACGCTCGCATGCTTCAGAAGCCGCAGGTAATCCTCATAGACGATGTGCGGATACACCATGAATCCCGACCTCTTCAGATGAGCGACGATGCGCTTCCCTCCCGCATCGTTGTTTGAATAGACCGCCAAAATTTGCGCGCCGTATTCATGCGCGGCTTTTTTGAGGGCAACGACGCTCTCATTAATGTGCTTCTCAACATCGTGCACTTCCGTTGTGACAGGATGCTGGGAAAATACGATGAGCTTTCTTTTCGGGTCAAGTCCATACGCAGAGAGTATCTTCTCCCGCGGCGGATAATCAATATGTGAAATAGTGTCCAGACTCGGACTTCCGACGAGAAATATGTACTTCGGGTCTTCGCCGAGCGCCACGACGCGCCTACGGCTCTCCTCTGTCGCTACGAAATGCATGTGCGCGAATTTCGTCGTCGCGTGGCGCAGGACTTCATCAATGGTTCCGCTGCGCTCACCCCCCTGAATGTGCGCCGAAGGAATGTTGAGATGCATTCCGACAATCGCGGCGGCGAGGTGCGCGTCAAGGTCAAACCCGCAGAAAATCAGGTCGGGTTTAAGACGCAAGACTGCGTCAGTCAGTTTCAGAATATAGTGTCCAAGTGCGCGCGCCATCGTCGCGCCGTCGTCTCTGTCTCCTTCGCGGAAAACCGGAATGAACGCATCGGGCTTGAAACCTTCCTGCTCTATAACGCGCTTCGTCTCCCCGAATGATTTGAGGAGGTGCTGTCCCGTGACGACGAGTTGCAGTTCAAGCTTCCTGCTCTTTTGCACAAGCCGCATGATTGGTTTTAATCGGCTGTAATCAGCACGCCTTTCCGTAACAAAGAGGATTTTCCTTTTCTGCATATCATTTGGCAATATCTCCGCGTTTTAATTGGACGTCCGCCGGAATATCGCTAGCGGCGCACTTCCCGATAATCGCATCATACTCCACCGCTTTTATTTGGCCTGTTCCCGGACGCTTCACCCACAAATTCTTTTTGGTAAAGCGTTCCCCTTTTTTAATCGGAGCGATAGAAACAACGCATGCGTATGCAAAATTGATGATGTCTTGCTCCTCTTTCAGGATAGTTTTTTTCCCGCCGAGTGCCTGCCATACCGCCCGCGTTCCCGCGACGAGTTCCTTCAGTTCTGCAGAGTCAATCGAGATGGCGACATCAGGACCGGCCCATTTTTTATCCGACGTAAAGTGTTTCTCTATTATTGACGCTCCGAGCGCAACTGCGCCGAAGCTCGTGTAATTGCCGAGCGAGTGGTCGCTTTGTCCGATGACCGCATCGGGAAATGCGTGCGCCAGATGAGCTATTGCGCCGAGCCGCACTTTGTCGTACGGCGCCGGATACATGGAAGTGCAGTTGAGAAGCGCATACGGCACTTTGTGCTTACGAAGAATAGCGACGGACTTTCGGACGGATGCGATGTCGTTCATGCCGGTTGAAACGATGGTGGGCTTTCTGAATTTCGCGATATGCTCCACGAGCGGATAATTGTTGCACTCGCCAGAGCCGATTTTATACGCTTTAACGCCCATCCTCTGTAATCGATCCGCTCCCGCGCGAGAGAACGGCGTTGAGAGATAGAGCATGCCGAGCTTCTCCGCGTATCGCTTCAGCTCGCGGTCCTCCTCCTCCCTGAACGCGCATTTCTGCATGATGTCCCAAATAGACTCCTTCGCGTGTCCGGGAATTATTTTCTTCGCGATTGGGACCATTTCATCTTCAATCACGTGGGCCTGAAATTTCACGCACTCCGCTCCGGCCTTCGCGGCGTCGCGGATCATACGCTTCGCTTTCGCCATGCTTCCCTCGTGATTGATGCCTATCTCCGCAATGACAAATGGCGAATGAGAGGCACCGACCTTCCGGCCGGCAATGGAGATAACAGGTATTTTTTGCATTGCTTGAACCATATAATCTTCGGCCACTTTTTACAACAGCTTACGGGAACTATTCTCCACCGCATACAGTACCTCAAGAATGGCTTTATCTTCCGCGAATGAATACGGATACGCCTTTTTCCCGTTCACCGCGTCTAGGAAAGCTTTCATCTCTGCAATGTAGATGTTCTCGGTCGTGTTGTAGTGCTTCAGTTTCTTCTCCGACTTCAGGCGGATAACGCGTGATTTTCCTTTCGGCTTCAGAATCGTGATGGTGCGCAGAAGCCAGTCCCATTCTAGCGTTCCTAGGGAGCCTACGATGCGGAGCGTCCGCGTTGCCGTGCGGTTGAGGAGGTCAATATTCACACTGCCGATGATGCCGTTTTTGTATCGCACGACCGCGCTGTACACATCATCCGCATTCATAGAAAGTTCGGATACTTTCGCGACGATGCCGGATGCGTGCGCTATCCTGCTCCCTACTAGAAAATTAAGCCATTGCAATTCGTGGGGGAACATCTCGCGCGCGCCGCCTGTTTTTTTCTTTGAGAAATACACTTTGCGATAATCCTCGTGCGGATGCCAGTCTGGAAGATATTGGCCGAGGTAGTGCTGGAAAAAAAGCGGTTTTCCGATTACACCCTTTTCAATCATCGCGTGCAATTTCAATACACCCGGCGCGTGGCGGAACGTCGCGGAAGGCGCGGCAACGAAAGAAGAGTGGAGAAGCGGGAGGAGTTTATAATATCCGTCTACCGTTGTAACTTCAACAAAGAAATGTATTTTGCGTTTTGCGGCAAAGAGAAAGTATTTTGAGTGCTTGTCTGGTGGCGTGGAGATGATGAAAACGTCCGGTTTCCACGACGCGAACCCGCGCTCAAAATCGGTCTCTGTCTCAATGCCGAACAGGTCTTCCGCCTCGCGACAGCGTTTCTTGTCGGGGTCAAACCCGAAGATTTTCGCGGCGGATACGCGAAGCGCAAGCAGATTCCGGATGCGCCGTTTGCCCATTGAGCCCAGGCCAATGACGTAAAACGTATGCGCGGGACTGGCCATAAGAATCCGTACAATACCACGAAAGAAACGTCATGTATAGACATCGCGCCTTTCATGTGCTACATTTTTCTGAATATGGTCGCACAAAAGCTCGCGGGCAAAACGGTTTTGGTGACCGGCGGAACCGGCTCTGTCGGCTCCGAAATCGTGCGTCAGCTGCTCAAAACAAAGGCGCGGCAAATCAGAATATTCAGCCGGGACGAGTACAAGCAGCACGAGTTGCGAAACGAACTCGGCGGCGATAAGCGTTTGCGGTTCCTCATAGGCGATATCCGCGACAAGGAGCGCATGGATTTCGCGTTTCAGAGCGTGGACATCGTCTTCCACGCGGCCGCCCTCAAACATGTCCCCGTCTGCGAATATAATCCGTTTGAAGCAGTTAAAACGAACATCATCGGAACGCAAAATGTCATTGAGAATGCATTCCGCCACAATGTAGAAAAGGTGCTTGCCATCTCTACCGATAAGGCCGCCGACCCCGGCTCTGTCTTGGGGGCGTCAAAGCTCATGATGGAGCGCCTTGTTACGGCCGCGAATGCGACCATCGGCCAAAACCGCACGCGGTTCGCATCGGTGCGATTCGGAAACGTCTTGAACTCGCGCGGCTCCGTCATTCCCATCTGGAAAAAGCAAATCGACGAGGGCAAAAATGTAACGGTCACCGACCTGCGCGCGACCCGTTTTTTGATGCAGATACCTGATGCGGTGCGGCTCGTGTTTGCGGCACTTGAACACATGCAGGGCGGTGAGATTTTCGTACTCAAGATGAAGCCGGCGAAGCGCGTCATTGACTTTGCGAAAGAATTTATTGAAAAATATGCGCCCGGCAAGAGAATTAAAATCAAACTCATCGGCCTGCGGCCCGGAGAACGCCTGCACGAGACGCTCCTCACCGAGGATGAGTCGTCCAACACCATTGAGCTTAAGGATATGTTCGTCATCCTGCCGCAGGACATCGGCGTAGATATGCCGAAAATTTCCGGTTACAAAAACGCGAAAAAAGCGCCCTTCGGCGCCTACCGCTCAAACTAATTCAACCGCTGGAAATTTGAGCTCGCTACCGGGCCCTTGAGGAGTCTTTTTACTCCCCCTGCCTTCCTCGCTTGAGCGATGATTCCAAACACCTCATAGACCGCCTTTTCATATTTTGCTAAATGCGCGTCCGTGTGGGCGAGCGACGCGTAGAAGATATCAGATGCGAGAAAACCGCGGCGCAGCATTTCCTGCACGAAGAGCGTCTTCGCCTCAGCAACATCAGAGCCGTCAAGTGAAAAGGTCAGTATCGCAAGCACTTCGGACATAGAAATTTGCAAGCCGTGTTTTTTTGCTGCGCCGCTCCATATTGCACGTACTTTTTTCGCAATACGAACAAAATGCCTCGGCAGATTCACCCGCTTCATTTTGCGGATAGTCGCGAGCGCCGCGACGGGCCCGATTGCCTCCGTCCAATAACTGCTGGATATGAACGAGTCTTGCGCCGCCTGCATTACGTCGCGC
>JAUSHX010000018.1 GCA_030648265.1 bacterium | reverse complement strand
TGGATTAACACACGGGAGCCCTCGGAAGAATTAGATGAAGTCAGGCACTCAGTGAACAAGGGAACCCCGTATGGCCATGTGGATTTGCCGATAAATATTACACCATAAATATTGCATTTGTAGGGTGCCTGACACCAATTGTCTGTTCAGGCACATGATTTCTAAAGACTCGAGTGCCTTTCGCCGCACGATTGCGAGGAATGTTGGTGAATACTTTCTAAAACAGGTCACGGAAAATAAGCTCCCGGTTATTATAGAGGAGGTCTTTCATGATGATTACCATGAGCGTTTGTTATCAATATTGAATAGCAAAAAGTATCGTACCCTGGGCATTTACATTGATGCACACAAGGACGTGCTTTTGCGTCGGAATCGTAACAGGTTAAAAGTGAAATCAGACGAAATTATCCTCAGATTCGCAGGCCAATCAAAGGCAAAAGATGGGGAGATGGTAATTGATGCGAATCGTTACTCAGTCTCAGAAATTGTTGGGCAAATAATAGCAGGAGTTGAGGACTTGAGGTCTTCAAGCTAGAAGCTAGCCGCTAGACGCTATATACTATCCCTATGTCCTGGGCATCACGCAGACGAAGCACGTATCTCATGGGCATCGTTATTTTCTTGGTCCTTGCCATCGGCATTCCTGTTATAAAGTATTTATATCGCGCGCCGACTTGTACGGACGGAAAACAAAATCAAGGAGAAACTGCGCCGGACAAAGGCGGACCGTGCCAGATTTTAGACGAGCGTGTGCTTTCCCCCGCATCAATTCTCTGGTCGCGCAGTTTCAGTGTTCGCGATGGATTATACAGCTCTGTCGCGTACGTCCAAAATGACAACGCGAAGGCGGGCGTCAAGCTAGTTCATTACCGGTTCGGATTATACGATGGGAAAAATGTTCTCGTAGCAGAGCGCACGGGCACAATGTTTATCATGCCCGCCTCTATTACTCCCGTGTACGAAATGAATATCAGCACAGGCAATCGCGCGGTTGCGCATACGTACTTTGAGTTTTCCGGCACTCCGGTCTGGGAGCGATTGAAAAACGAAGCGTCTGTTGTCTCTGTTAGTAACAGGGAAGTGACGGGCGTCGATACTGCCCCGCGTTTAATGGCAATTGCAGAAAATGTGTCGGTCGCGCCAATTTCCAACTTGTCGTTTGTCGCGGTTATCTTTGACCCGTCGGGGAATGCCAGAGCGTCTTCCATGACATCGCTGTCTCGCCTCGATGCCGGCGAGAAACAGCAGATCGTATTTACATGGCCAAATCGTTTCGCCGGACCTGTCGGCCGGATAGACATTTTCCCAATCGTACCGCCCGCACCCATCAAGTGACGCGACGCGTTATGGAAATGAACAATGTCGGCGGTCGGGCGGATGGCACAGGTTCATCATATCTATGGGGTCCGAAGGGAATTTTCCGCCACATTGACCCCGTTAAAAATCGCGCCCCGTTAGAGGCCCTAAAATATCCTTTGATTGATAAGAATATTTACTTTGCTATCAGCATCCGAAAGCCTCTAACGGGGCGCGCACGCAAGTTCGTGTATATATGAAAATTGTTGAATATTTGCAGGGTCGTTCATTAGGAAGCGTACATGTCGCGCGCACGCGCACTATTTTTAACGGGGTTGACTGGTTTCTTTTCGTGGCTGCGCTCATGATCTCCCTGCTCGGCCTTGCGACCATGCACAGCTTTTCCGTAGACAATGCCTATTTTGAAAAACAAGTCGTGTGGATAGCGATTGCCATCGCGGTGTTTTTTATTGCCAGTATTCCAGAGTACAGATTTTTGCGCCGCACGCCTGTTGTCGTCGCGCTTTACTCGGGCATTATTTTCCTGCTCGCGCTCGTGTTTCTCTTCGGGACGATAGTGAAGGGCGCACAGAACAGATTCTATCTGGGCCTTTTCGCCGTGCAGCCGGCCGACCTCGCGAAACTTGTACTGGTCATACTGCTTGCAAAATATTTTGACCGCCGGCATATTGAAATTGCGCACATACGCCACATTTTAGTTTCAGGAGCATACTCGTTTGTTATTTTTGCTTTGGTATTTTTCCAGCCAGACCTTGGTTCCGCCATCATTATCGCCTGCGTTTGGCTCGGGATGGTTCTGGTTGCAGGGATTTCGTGGAAACACTTGCTCGCGCTTTTCATCGCCACGTTAATTGTGTTAACCGGCCTGTGGCAATATGGTCTCCATCCGTACCAAAAACAGAGGATACTTACGTTCATCCATCCGCTTACCGATATACGCGGAAGCGGATACAACGCCTATCAATCCACTGTTGCCGTCGGAAGCGGAGAGCTCACGGGAAAGGGAATCGGTTATGGGACGCAAAGCAAGTTGCTATACCTGCCTGAATACCAGACCGATTTTATCTTTGCGGCGTATGCCGAGGAATGGGGATTCATAGGCGTCCTTATTCTTTTCGGACTCTATGGCATCATCATAGTGCGCACGCTTTTGATAGCCGTGCACGGTGCGGATAATTTCAACATGCTTTTCGGCGCAGGCGTTGCCGTTATGTTTCTAAGCCAGTTTCTGGTTCACGTCGGGATGAACATCGGACTTCTGCCGATTACCGGAACGACAATTCCTTTTATGAGTTATGGCGGCTCGCACCTTGTTACCGAATATGCGGCGTTGGGAATTTTGATGGGCATGCGCAGAAGCGCGCGACCCACGCTTCAAGCGCGGGATGAGACGGAGATGGTCGGAATTATTTAGTCAGTAGAGCGCGATTGTTTTCGCGACCATATCCGAAAACGATCCAACTATGCTCGGTTTTCCAACAGGCAAATTTTTGGCGAGTTTTTCTACCGCGCCCGCGAGAGCGGGTCCGTCGCCAGAAGGCACAAAATAGATATTAGGAAGGCTTGACGCTTCGGCTTTCACCACGTCGGTGGCGATTATCGGCAATCCGGCCGCCGCTGCTTCAAGGAGAACGTATGGCATGCCTTCTTTTATAGACGGTAAAATAAATACATCGAAGGCAGGGAGATATCTTGAACCTTCAGAAGAAAGATTTTCGGGAGGTCTGTTAGAGAAGAAGTTTGCAAAGCGGACTGATTTTCCAACTCCAAGTTCTTGCACTTGGTTGCTCAATGACGAACCCTCTTCTCCTTCTCCAATGATTGTATAAGTGTATCGACGTGGTGACCGTTGCTTAAGCTCCTCCATCATGTCAATCGCGTGTCTAAGACCTTTATTAGGCGTCAATTCGGCAATTGTCACTAGACGAATCGAATTAATGAAAGGGGCGTCTATTTCTAAATCCTTCCTAAAGATTATCTGTGCTGCCTGTTCTCTTGCGTACATTTCCTTTTGGCTTAACGCGAGAGGAATGTAATGAATTTTCTCTTGGTTAATCCACATCCGTTCACCAAGTGCTTTATCCTCTTTTGAAACGACAATAACGCTGTGGCTCAGTGTTGCGGTGAACCAACTTATTAAACGGATGAGTCCGCGCACAAGAATATTTCTATCTTCTTTGAACGGCCAGCCGTGGACGGTAAAAATAATTCGCTGGACTCCGCACAGGCGGCCTGCGAGCGCTCCGAGCGCCGCGGCTTTAGAACTATTGAGATGCAGGACATCGGGACGAAGATTTTGAATACACCGGATGATTTGGAAAAAGCTTGCGATATCGGAAATCAGCGCGATGTCCCGTCCAAGCGAGCGGATCAAATACGTTTTGATGCCGGCCTTCTCCAAATCGTCCGAAAGTTTGCCCGCGGTGCCGTATGCCACGAGGGGCTGAAATTCTTTTCTATCCAAATGCATCGCCAAATCATATACGTATCTCTGGGCGCCACCCCACGTTGCCTTGGTAATGAGAAAAAGCACCTTTTTTGGCCGCCCTGTGTTGTCTTGATTCTGCACGCCCATAATGCCATGATACGTCAAATGACCCTTGTACCCAAACGGGAATATGTGATATTGCTGACCGGCGATGTGTTGGTTTTCGTTATTTCGCTGTGGCTGGCGCTTGCGCTCCGTTACCTGGAGTTGCCGAACAGGGGATTCTTCTTACAGCACCTTACGCCATTCACGATACTCTTCATAGCATGGATAGCGGTATTTTTTCTTGCAGGACTGTATGGAAAACACACTCGTTTGTTCCGCAATCGTCTGCCCTCCATAATTTTGTACGTCCAAGCCATCAACATTTCCATTGCCGCCCTTTTCTTTTTTCTGATACCCTTTTTCGGGATTGCGCCGAAAACGCTTCTTCTTCTGTATCTCGCAGTTTCTTGCCCGTTGATATTTTACTGGCGCGTCAATATTTTCCCGAGTCTTCGCACATCTCGCAAACTCAAAGGAGTTCTTATCGCATCAGGTCCGGACATCCACGATATGTCGAAAGAGATTGCAAGCGACTCGCGGTACCCGTTTGAATTCGCGTCTATTATTGACACGGAGAAAGCAAAGTCGCACGACGTCATACAGGAGGCCTGCCGCGTTGCCGCGGAAAGAAGCATTAACTTTTTTGTTGTGGATTTTTCCGACAAGGCGATAGCAACAGCGCTCCCCATTGTTTACAATGCCGCATTCCAGAAACGTCATTTTGCGCTCGTTGACGCGATAGACCTCTACCAGGAAGTCTTTGACCGCATGCCCCTCTCTCTTTTGCAGTATGAGCGCGTGCTTGCTGGAGCAGCTTCCTCAAGGGCATATGATGCGATGAAACGCATTGTTGATATTGCGGGGGCCATCGTCGTCGGAGCTGTTACGCTCATTATATTTCCGTTTGCTGCCCTTGCCATCAAGCTTGATGATGAAGGCCCAATATTTATTACGCAGGCTCGCGTAGGGAAATACCAGAATCCTATACGGATAATCAAATTCAGAAGTATGAACGGCAACGATGAGGGGGCCTATGGCAAGAGCGGGAAGACCGAACTCCATGTCACTAGAGTTGGTTACTGGCTGCGCCTCTTGCGCATAGATGAATTGCCGCAGCTTTGGAACGTGCTTGTTGGTGACCTCTCGCTTGTGGGGCCGCGCCCGGAGTTGCCGGCGCTTTCCGGCCGTTACAGCGCGCGCATTCCGTATTACGACGCGCGATACCTCATAACTCCCGGGTTGACCGGGTGGGCGCAAATCCGGCATGACAGAGACCCGCACCATGGAGCGGATATTCCGGAGACCAAGGCGAAACTTTCGTACGACCTCTATTATTTGGAGCGCCGCTCGCTACTGCTTGATATTTATATTATCCTGCAGACGGTTAGAATTGTTATATCCGCAAAAGGGTCGTGATATAGGGGCGCTCAAAGGCATAGTGATTTTATACGGAGGAGTCACTCAAACCGTATAAAATCACTATGCCTTTTCGCTGAGGTCGGGAAGGAAACTGACACGCTACTCGAAAGTTCCTGAACGTTTTTCGAATAGCTTGACTCTCTATGGAGTGTTCATCGGAGAATCGAAATTACAACAATTCTCTGGCAGTTTGTATAATTCCTTCAAATACTTTTCCCAGATTGTTTTGTCATTTTGTGCAACGGCATTTTCATACGCTTTTGTTGCCTCATTACCCAGACTTTTGACACGATATTTTAAAGAATCCAGAAGTTTACTTAATAAAATATCAGCGATATTAGTTATGTTTTCAGCATCAAAACTGCCTTGCGCGGAATTATCAACCCCTGCTTGATAAAACAAATGGTATCCCTCATGATAAGCACTGAGGACCATCTCCTGGACAGAATACTTTTCTGAATAATCAGGTAGATATAAAGAGGAGGGCGAATCCGGTGAGTTTGGGCGGCTGATTCTTGGCGCTGTTATGCCTTGTCCATAATGCATGATAGAACCAATGACGGTTTTTGGTTTTCTTTCTTGAACAACAATCAGAGACGGAATTGATGGGTTTCCAACTTGTCTTTCTAATGCATCTTTATATTTTCCAGCCATTTCTCCGGTTGTAGGAAATTTAAATCCATATAATTTATCTTCTGGTAATTCCAAATTCAACCTATCCATTAATTCAAGTGCCTCTCTCATCTTTGTGGGAACTTCAAATTGATCAAGCTCTTCTTGCTTGTAGTCACCAAAATCTTTAATCATATATGCGGCGCCTACCACAGCAATTCCTTTTAACGCATCCCTTCGAGTTACTGGCTTATCAAGGAAAGACGCTGATTTATTGTGTTCCACAGGGGTAGACTTTTTGGACGATTTTTCAAGTCCAGATTCAGACATATTGCCAGTTTAACACACCAATCTTTTTTATGGGGCTCGCTCTACTGTAGAATTAACAGTATTATGCGCAATATGCAAAAAGCGGTTGTGACCCCGATACCATCCGCCTTCGGCGGAGTTACGGGGCAGGCTGGCGGAGCGGGGTCTGCCCAGCACCCCAGTCATGGAAATCTATCGTAGAGTGGAAAGTCTTGTATATTACAAATATCAATATGGAAAAAAACAAGAAAGCTGTTGTGACTGGAGGCGCAGGTTTCATCGGCTCGCATCTCGTTGCGGCGCTTGCGGATGCGGGATGGGAGACTCATATCATCGACAGAGACCCGTCGTTTCGTCGAAGCACGTTATCGAAAAAAGCGATACTCCACGAGGTTGATGTGCGCTCCACGGAAAAAATTCAGCCGATTCTGGAAGGCGCTGATGTTGTATTCCACACGGCGGCAGTGCCTCGCGTGCCGTACTCAATTGAACATCCGGTTGAAACAACCGACGAAAATATCACTGGCACAGTATCAGTGCTCACCGCGGCGGCGCGGGCCAAAGTGCGCCGCGTCATCTATTCAGCTTCGGGTTCAGCATATGGCGAACAGACAACGCTCCCGCTTGTGGAAACGATGACCGCGAACCCCGTCAATCCGTATGGCTTGCAAAAGTATGTCGGTGAATTATTCGCAAAGCTTTGGTCGTCTACGTACGGCATCGAGACAGTAAGTTTACGGTATTTCAATGTGTATGGTCCGGGGCTTGACCCCAACGGTCCGTACGCGCTCGCCATAGGCAGATTTCTCATGGCGCGCAAAAATGGCACACCGATAACGATTTATGGAGATGGCACGATTACCCGCGACTTTACGCATGTGCGCGATGTTGTTTCGGCGAATATGCTCGCAGCGGAGAGTCCGAACGTCGGGCACGGAGAAGTAATAAATATCGGCGCAGGCCGCAATGTTTCAATCAAAGCGCTTGCCGACATGTTCGGCGGCGAAAT
The DNA here is from genome assembly GCA_030648265.1 of bacterium. Taxonomy (GTDB): domain Bacteria; phylum Patescibacteriota; class Minisyncoccia; order Phycocordibacterales; family UBA2100; genus UBA10103. The sequence continues at coordinate 12,383 of JAUSHX010000018.1, read as the reverse complement.
CGTATACAGACCGGCTCGCATTGAGGCCCACGACTCACTCGCCGACAATCGCAAGGCGAAGGAATTACTCGGCTGGGAACCAAACATCAAACTGGAAGATGGAATTGCCGAATTAAAAAAAGATTCTGGCCTCCTATGAGCATTCTCGTATTCTTAAGAATATGAGAATGCTTTAAATCGCTATGATTGTTGATGGCAGAAAGATAGCGGAGGATATATATGCCGCTCTCGCGCCGCGATATGCCGCGCTCGGTAGAGAGGTGAAGCTTGGCATTGTCGTTGTGGGTGAGAATCCCGTCATTGCGTCATTCGTGCGAATCAAAGAGCGCTCCGCCGCGTGTCTCGGTATTCAAATGGTGCGGAAAGGTTTGGCGGAATCGGCGAGTGAAGCGGAAATTATTGATGCAATACACACACTCAATGGGAATGTCGATGCCGTAATTATCCAGTTGCCATTGCCGAAGGGAATAAGTACAAATAATGTCCTTTCCGCAGTCCCCAACGAAAAGGACGTTGATGCGCTGAATCCGGATATTCCTGAAGAGAAACGATTCGTTCATGCACCGGTCGCGCTCGCTGCGGTTGAAATTCTTGAGCGCTCCCATGTACAGATAAAAGGCGCGCGCGCTGTTGTCGTCGGCGCGGGTCGTCTTGTCGGCGCGCCGTCAGCGTGGCTTTTGAGGAAACTCGGCGCGAACGTATCGGTTTTTTCTCTAGAGGAAGGCTCCATTGATGATTTGAAAAATGCCGACATCATCGTTTCCGGCGCGGGTAATCCGGGTTTCATAAAACCAGAGCACATTAAGAAAGGGGTGGCTCTCATTGATGGAGGTACAAGCGAACTCAATAAAAGAATAGCCGGCGATGCCGACCCTGCCTGCTCCGAAAAAGCTGCCGTCTTTACGCCAGTCCCCGGCGGAGTTGGGCCAGTCGCAGTCGCGATGATATTCAGGAATCTTTTAGAGTTGATAGGGAAGAAACAAGACTAACCGCATATATATTGCGCGCTCTAATTCTCTGCGTATACTGAAGCCAAATGTTGAAAAAACGACTCACGGCACTTCTTGTTTTGTCTATCGGGGTTGCTATTGGATATTTTGTTTACAGCTCGCAGATTAGCGGGTCACGGCCATTTAAACTCGGACTTGATCTCTCGGGTGGAACACAGCTGACCTACCGCGCGAAGCTGGATGCGATTCAAGGAAATACCGTCGCGGATTCTATGTCCTCTCTACGGGATACCATTGAGCGCCGTGTAAATCTTTTCGGTGTTTCGGAGCCCATCGTGCAGACAGAACACGGAGGGACGCTTGCCGGTACTTCGGAGGAGCGTCTTATCGTAGAGCTTCCGGGAGTTACAGATACGCAAAAAGCAATTGACTTGATAGGGCAAACTCCCGTTCTTGAATTTCGCATGTTGAAAGAAGGGGCAACTCCCCCGGAAACCGGAGTGACTCCCGAAAACGTAAACACCCTTTTTGAACCCGCTTCAATCACAGGGAGACACCTCACGAGCGCACAAATCCAATTCAATCAAAGCCCCGGCGGAATTCCGAACGAACCGGTCGTCGCGCTCAACTTCAATTCGGAAGGCGGAAAGATTTTCGGTGACCTGACGAAAGCCAATGTCGGTCGCTACTTCGGAATGTTCTTGGACGGGATTCCGATTTCTATCCCTGTAATCCGCGAAGCTATTCCCGATGGCACCGCGATAATTTCCGGCAACTTTACCGCCGTGGAAGCAAAGGAACTTGCAAGAAATTTAAGCTTCGGCGCGTTGCCGGTTCCGATAGAGCTCGTCGGAGCGGAAACAGTATCAGGAACTCTGGGTGGGGAGGCAGTTGCGAACGGCATTATGGCCGGACTCTGGGGCGTCGGGTTCGTCGCTCTTTTCATGATTTTTTGGTACCGCCTTCCGGGCATTGTTTCTGTCGTCGCGCTCCTGCTCTACGTCGTGGCGGTGCTCGCGTTGTTCAAACTTATTCCCGTGACTCTGACCGCAGCCGGAATCGCGGCCTTCATCCTCTCTATCGGTATGGCGGTGGATGCCAACGTTCTCATATTTGAACGAACAAGGGAGGAGTTGGAGAATGGCAAAAGTTCAGCCGATGCCATTCACGACGGTTTCGCCCGCGCGTGGCCGTCTATTCGCGATTCCAATATATCGTCCATGATTACCGCCGTGATTCTTTTCTGGTTCGGGACATCCCTCATCAAAGGATTCGCGCTCGTGTTCGGTCTCGGTGTTCTTGTTTCAATGCTGACCGCGATTTCCGTTTCCCGCACATTCCTCATGGCTCTCGGCATTGATGCCAAAGGCGGCTTCTCCCGATTTTTATTCAGCAGTGGAGTAAGCAAGTGATTTTGCGCAACTACTAACTACGTACTACTGACTACTAACTATCCCTTATGCTTATCGTAACTCACAGAAAGATATTCTTCGCGATTACCGGCGCATTGATTGTTCTCTCGCTCGGAGCCCTCGTTTTCTTCGGGTTGCGCTTGGGCACTGATTTTACGGGCGGGACTCTTGCGCAGATTACGTATGAGCAGGGACGTCCCGATGCGAAGGCGCTTTCGCTTGCGCTTGACGAGGCGGGATTCGCTGGCTACTCGCTGCGCGGCGCAGGGGAGAGTGATTACATCTTGCGCGCAGGCTCTCTCACAGATGAAATGCGCGGCGGTCTCGGAGCAACAGCGTCCATCAAGGGCGTGTTTCCCGCTACGATTGCGGAATTGACAGAGGTTGGTCCGACCATTGGTCTGGAGTTGCGCAATAAAGCCATTGTTGCAATCGCGCTTGTCATGTTCGCTATATTGCTTTTCATAGCGTTCGCTTTTCGGAAAGTCTCAAAGCCGGTTTCCTCCTGGATTTACGGTCTCATCGCCCTTGTTACGCTCATTCATGACGTCATTGTGCCGGTCGGATTTTACAGCGTACTTGGGCATTACGCGGGCGCACAGGTGGACACTTTGTTCGTGACCGCCATTCTCACCGTCCTCGGCTTTTCAATCCACGACACCATCGTTGTGTTTGACCGCGTGCGGGAAAACCTTCGCGTGAATCAGGAAAGGGGACGCAGGGAGGATTTCGCGGAAACCGCGGGCCGCAGTCTAGGGCAGACGTTCGTGCGTTCAATAAACACTTCTCTCACCGTTCTCATAACGCTTCTCGCCCTGTTCTTTATCGGGCCTGATTCCACGAAAGATTTCGCCCTGACGCTCTTGGTCGGCATCATCGCCGGTACCTATTCTTCTATATTCTTGGCAACACCGTTGCTTGTTACTACAGAGCGCTGGTTTGCAAAACGGAGGTAGCCGTTAATCTTTTTGGATTCTTGCTACCTGCAAAAAGCTGGTGTAGTTTTCTTTTGCGTCCTGTAAATTGTTCTCGATGATCTTGAGGTCGTAGATTTGAGCTAATGTTTTGCTGCCCATAGTGGCAGTTCCACGGGGGAGTTTGCCCGCGGCGAGTTCCTTTGCGACCACTGCATGGTCAATAAGGTCTCCTTCTCCCGAAACTAGTTTAAGTCCTGGATATTTTTCCTTCAGATGGTTTTTGCATTGCGCAAATACTTGGGGGTGTGCCATTATCGTGTCCACCTGCGAGAATTCGGCGTCTTTTCTTATCATCAATGCGTGCGAGATTTTAATCGCGAACTCCTCAAGAATTTTGAATTTGTAAGCCGCCATCGCATGAATGGATTCTCCGACCATGCCTCCGAGAGAATTGTGTATAGCAAACTGCCCGCGGTCTATTTCTCCCGCATGAAGCGCGCGCATCACATTCTCTGTCGTGTAGAGATACTGGATTTTGTATTCATTAGGCTTGGCGTCCTTAAGATAATGCCGAATTGCTTCTTCATTGAAGCTTCCAATTCCGCCTTGTATTCCGTACGTAATGTAATCTGGATTCACTTGTGCAGGCAGTAACTTGTTGTAAAGCGAATCGTAAGCATCTCCCAATCTTATACGCATTTCTTTTGTATATGGATTGTAGTGCTGAAGATTGGAAAACAACTGCCATGTGTCGTTGCAGGTAAGTTCTTTGACCTCCAGTAACTTCTTTGTACCCAGCGTGTCTATCGCGGAAGATTGTAGTGGGTACATCTCCAGGAGTCTTCCCAGGAAATGGGTCAGCCCCTGTGAATTTGCAGCCATTTTATCGTGCTCTTCTGGGCTCAGTTCCACCACCTTCAGGTTCTTTTTCTGGAAGAATGTTTTCCAGAGATCATAACTAGCATCGTCTGCAAGAAATTTGTTCATGATTATTGGAAGCCCTTCAAAGCTAGAAGCGGCGCTGTCCGGCCCGAACATTGGGTGCGTGAGTATCGCCTGCACATCAGTGCCTTTCAAATGATTGGTGAGGACTGACGCCGGGTGCATCTTCACTGATAGGGTGTCTATGAGAAGATGTTGTTTTTCAAAGTATTTCTTGTGCTCAGAAATTATTTGCTCAAATGATTCTATCGGGACTGCGTAAAATATGACGTTGTTTTTGTAAACATCCTGAACATCTTTGGCGACTGCCGTATCCGGAGAGAGTCCGTCCTCAACTTTGATTTGATTCTTGTCGTAGATGGTTATAGCAAAATCGTCCTTGAGTAGGCGGTGCAAAACTTTCCCGAATCTTCCGTATCCTACGATGCTGACTCGAGTCATAGATTCTTGCTCTGCTCTTCAACTGTCAAAGAGTGGCGGTGAATGGCTTCAAATATCTCGCGAAGCAAGTCTTCCGGGAGCGACAGTGCTTTGCCTGTTTCAATCCAAGTCTTCAGAAGCCCGTCGCGCCGACCAGCGTCAAGAGCTTCAATATTGTGCGCCTTTTTGTACCGCCCGATTTCCTCCACGAGTTCCATGCGCTCCGCAAGGGAAGTGATGATACTCCTGTCCAGAACGTCTATTTGCGTGCGCAGTTCCTGCAGTTCGTCTCCTTTTTCCATTTCGGTATTATCTCATACCCTCAAACCCATTGACAGTGGAATAGGGTCATGTATACTCCCGAAACATTTGCTCAAGAGCTCTGATTGAGTTGCGGTTGCGCTTTTAGTGAAGGGTAGTCGAAGGATAGTCGTCTGTCTTTTAATAAAAGAATTTAATAATGATTTTCGCGTACGACTCGCGTCGTGTGCCCCATTTGTTGTTATGGCAAAAACGCACGCCCGTCCGCAGAAGTTTTTTGGCCGTTTCCGGGAACCCCTCGTGAAGCTGCCGAACCTTGTGGAATCTCAGAGCGATTCTTTCAAGCAGTTTATTGAAGGCGGAGCAGAGCGTGTCTTTCGAGAATTTTCTCCTATCTCCGACCACGCCGGAAAGAAATTTGAATTGAAGTTCGTGAAATTCTCGTTCGGCGAATTGCGCTGGGACGAGCACTACGCGAAGCAGACGATGCGCACCTACGAGGCGCCGCTTTCAATGGTTGCCCGTTTGAAAAATAAAACGACGGGGGATGAAAAAGAACAGGAAATATTTCTCGCGGATTTTCCGTGGATGACCCAGCACGGCTCGTTCATAATTAACGGCGTGGAGCGCATCGTGGTTCCCCAGCTCGCCCGTTCATACGGCGTTTTCTTTGAATCAATTCCCTACAAGGGGAAGGGCTACTTCGCCGCAAAAATAATTCCCGCGCGCGGCGTGTGGATAGAAATTGAATCTGATGTTGACGGAGGCATTTATGTAAAAATTGACCGCAAACGCCGATTCCCCGTTACATCTCTCCTACGAATTCTGGGAACAGCGACAGATAACGAGATTCTTGCAAAGTTCGCGAAATCTCCCGCTGCTCGCACTGCGATAGAAACCACCATCGGACATGACCACGCGAAGACGCCGGAAGAGGCATACGTGGAAATTTACCGCCGGCTCCGCGACGGCGATATCGCCACGCCGGAATCGGCCCGTGACCACGTGAAGGCCATTTTGAGCGCCGACCGCTACGATTTTTCGCGTGTCGGCCGTTTCCATTTCAACCGCCGTTTTGGGCTTCCGACCGCCGACAAAGACATCACGAACGCCACGCTCACGCTTGACGACGTGGTGCGCATCATCACCAACATCGCGGAATTGAACACCCACCCCGCAGCCGAGCCGGACGACATAGACCATCTCGGATTCAGGCGCGTGCGTTTTGTGGGCGAACTCTTGGAACAGCGCATGCGCGTGGGGCTTTCCCGCATGAAGCGCAACATTCAGGACAGAATGGCGATGGTTGACCCGGAAACTTCACTTCCGGTGCAGTTCGTCAATCCGCGTCCGTTTCAGGCGGCGATACGGGAATTCTTCGCGACTGACCAGCTTTCACAATTGGCACAGCAGTACAACATGCTTGACGAAATAGAACACTTGCGGACGCTTTCAACCCTTGGACGCGGCGGTCTCACATCGGAGCGCGCAGGGCTTGAAGTGCGCGATGTGCACTCCTCCCACTACGGCAGAGTGTGTCCTATCCATACGCCGGAAGGAAAAAACATCGGACTCGTGCTGCATATGTCGCTCTACGCAAGACCGAATGAATTCGGAATTGTTGAAACTCCGTACGCGAAAGTTGAGAAAGGCCACATCACAAAAGAAATTAAATATTTGAACGCGCTCGAAGAAGAGCAGTACGCCATCGCCCACGCCGCGACAGCGCGAAACGACAACGGCCTCATCACCGAGAAATTCGTCGAGGTCCGCAAAGCGGGCAACCCGACGCTTGTAAGCAGAGAGCAAGTTGATTTCATGGAAGTTGCCACGAATCAACCATTTTCCGTCGCAACGGCACTTATTCCTTTCGTTGAGAATGACGATGCGAATCGCGCGCTCATGGGTTCAAATATGCAAAAACAGGCGGTTCCACTTGTGATTCCGCAAGCTCCGCTTGTGGCGACCGGCGTGGAGGAAATGGCCGCGCGCGATTCCGGACGCATTATTCTCGCCACAGAACCGGGCGAAGTTACCTACTCGGATGCCCGCAGAATTGACGTGAAAAATGCCGCAGGAAAGACGCACGAATACAAGCTCGTGAACTTCTCCCGCACGAACGGATTTACCACATTCCACCAGCGGCCGGCGGTTTCCGTGGGCGACCACGTAAAGAAGGGAACGCTTCTTGCCGACACCTCCACATCCGACGGTGGCCAGCTTGCCATCGGGCAGAACGTGCGCGTGGCATTCTTGCCGTGGTACGGAGCCAACTACGAAGACGCTATCGTCGTTTCCGAACGGCTCGCAAAGGGCGCACGATTCACGTCCATTCACATGGAGGAATTTGTCTGTGTCGTGCGCGACACGAAGCTCGGGCCCGAGGTCACGACGCATGATATTCCAAATGTAAGCGAATTTAAATTAAGAAACTTGGACGAAGACGGCGTCGTGCGCATCGGCGCCGAGGTCCGCTCCGGCGACATTCTTGTCGGCAAAGTCACGCCGAAAGGCGAGACACAGCTGACGCCCGAAGAGCGTTTGCTCCACGCCGTGTTCGGAGAAAAAGCGAAAGACGTGAAAGACACGTCGCTCCGCATGGAAGGAGGTAAGCGCGGGCGCGTCATCGGCGTGAAAGTATTTTCGCGCGAGACCGGAGATTCATTGGAGAGCGGCGTTATCAAGCGCGTGCACGTTGAAGTCGCACAGCTCCGCACGATATCCGTGGGCGACAAACTTGCGGGACGTCACGGCAACAAAGGCGTCATCTCGCGCGTGCTTCCGGAAGAAGATATGCCGTTTGACACGGAAGGAAATCCCGTTGACATCATATTGACTCCGCTCGGCGTGCCTTCGCGCATGAACCTCGGCCAAATCCTTGAGCTTCACTTGGGGCTTGCGGCGGAAACGCTCAATTATCAAGCAATTGTGCCGTCTTTTTCTGGTGCGACAGAAGAAGAAATCCGTAATGAATTGAAGAAGGCGGGACTTGCCGAAACAGGAAAACGCACGCTTTTTGACGGGCTCACGGGCGAGCCGTTCGCTCAGCCGGTTTCCGTCGGCATCATGTACATTTTGAAACTGCACCACATGGTGGAAGACAAAATACACATGCGCTCAATCGGGCCGTACTCGCTTACGACGCAACAGCCGCTCGGAGGAAAGGCACAAAACGGCGGACAGCGCGTTGGAGAAATGGAAGTCTGGGCGTTCTTGGGTTACGGAGCCGCATACAGCTTGCGCGAAATTCTTACTATCAAATCAGACGACATCCTGGGACGCTCGGCTGCGTTTGATGCGATTGTTTCCGGCAAGCGCATAGAAGAGACGAATACGCCGGCGACATTCAACGTTCTCGTCCGTCACCTGCGGGGATTGAGTATTGATATGGAGTTTATTGAAAATCAAGAAGCGTAAAGAAATCGTTATGAATGAAATGAATTACTATTTCTTTACCCAGCACCTTCGTTTCTTAATGAAACAAAGGTGCTGGGTATAAGATTTTCTAACTCGCTTCGCTCATAACAAAATCTAATATGCAAAAAAGAAAAGACGTCATCCCCCAGAACTTTGATGCGGTCGCGATGCGGCTCGCAAGCCCCGAGCGCATTCTTGAATGGTCGTTCGGAGAAATCACGAAACCGGAAACCATCAACTACCGCACCCAGCGCCCGGAAAAGAACGGTCTATTTGATGAGCGCGTGTTCGGCCCTGAAAAAGACTACGAGTGTTACTGCGGAAAATACCGCGGCATCCGTTTTCGAGGAATCGTGTGTGAGAAATGCGGGGTAGAATTGACGCGCGCCGTCGTCCGCCGCGAACGGATGGGACACATTGATCTGGCGACTCCCGTTTCGCACATCTGGTTCCTTCGTGGGATTCCTTCGCGTATCGCCCTCCTTCTCGGCCTCTCATCTGCGGAGGTTGAGAAAATCGTCTACTTTGCCGGATACATCATCACGCAAGTCACGGAAACCGAACGCACCCGCTTGCTCAAAGATTTGGAGGCGGAGTTCCAACAGAAAACGAAATCGGCAGCGGCAAATCCGGAAGAGAAAACGCGCCTCAAAGATTTGGCGACGAAAGCGAAAAAGGATATTGAATCCATCAAAGAGGGCGCTGTCTTGGATGAAGCGGCGTACCACCTCTTTGCGGTGAAATACGGCGCTCTTTTCCGCGCGGCTATCGGCGCAGAAGCGCTCTACAATATATTGAAGCGGATTGATTTGGATACATTTGTGAAAAAGGCGCGCGAGAAATACGAGAAATCGGGAGCAGCCGACAGGGATAAATTACGCAAACAGTTGGCACTCGGGGAGGCGCTTCGTAGGGCCGGAGTCAGGCCCGAGTGGATGTTCTTGACCCGCCTTCCCATTGTTCCGCCGGCGCTTAGGCCGATGGTTGCTCTTGAAGGCGGACGCCACGCATCTTCCGACTTGAACGACCTCTATCGCCGCGTTATCAACAGAAACAACCGCTTGAAGCGCTTGCTTTCCATTCACGCGCCGGAAGTCATTCTGCGCAACGAAAAAAGAATCTTGCAGGAAGCTGTTGACGCGCTTTTGGACAATTCAATGCGTCGGGGCGCCGGAGTCCTCGGAATTTTAGGCGGCCGCCGCAGAGCGCTCAAATCTCTTGCTGATTACCTCAAAGGTAAACACGGATATCTGCGACAGAACCTGCTCGGAAAACGCGTGGACTACTCGGGAAGATCCGTCATCGTGGTGGGCCCTGGATTAAAGCTCCACCAGTGCGGGCTTCCAAAGCGCATGGCGTTGGAACTCTTCAAGCCGTTCGTCATCAACAAGATATTGGAAAAGGAATTGGCATACAACGTGAGGGGAGCTACCCGCCTCATTGAAGGCGAGACCGACGAGATATGGGCTATCCTGGAAGAAGTGGTGCAGAACAGGCTGGTACTGCTCAACAGAGCTCCCACGCTTCATCGACTGGGCATCCAGGCATTCTACCCGTTGCTCATTGAAGGAGAGGCCATTCAGTTGCATCCTCTAGTGTGCGCCGCATTCAACGCGGACTTTGATGGAGACCAAATGGCAGTCCACCTTCCTCTCTCAGACGAAGCCCAGAAAGAAGCTCGTGAACTCATGCTGTCTTCTTCCAATATCTTAAAGCCAGCCACAGGCACTCCTGTCGTAGGGCCAAGGCAGGACATGGTGCTGGGGACATACTACTTAACTGGCATTGATGACGGAAAAGAGAAAGCAGTGAAATCCTTCAGCTCTCCTGCAGAGGCTTTTCTTGCCGTGGAGCAGGGAAGCGTTTCGTTCCGCGAAATGGCGAAGATCAGGGTCCGCGGAGAGCTTATGGAGACCACTCCGGGCAGGGTTTTGTTCAATGAATGCTTGCCAGACGACTATCCTTTCGTCAACGACCAGGTGAACGCGAAGAAACTGGAACGCTTCGTGGGAAACATCGTGGAGAACTATGAAAGCGCTGTCGTGGAAGAGACCTTGGACCGCATCAAGGCCCTGGGATTTGAGTATGCGACAAAGTCAGGAGTGTCATGGGGAATCGATGATCTCATCGTTCCTGCTGAGAAAGCAGGCCTCATCAAAAAGGCAGAGCAAGAGATTGAAATCATTGACGAGCACTGGAAGAGGGGGCTTCTTTCCAACGAAGAACGGGTGGCCAAAGTCATTGAGATCTGGCAGGGAGTAAAGTCTGCTATTGAAAAGCTCGTTCCCAAAACGCTCCCTGTTAAAGGATCCGTGTTTTCTATTATTGATTCTGGATCCAGGGGTTCATGGTCCCAGCCTGTGCAGATGGCGGGCATGAAGGGGCTCGTGATCAATCCTGCGGGGCGCATCATCGAGCTTCCCGTAAAAGCTTCCTTCAAGGAAGGGTTCAACGTGTTAGAGTATTTCATCTCAACGCACGGAGCAAGAAAAGGAACGGCTGACACCGCTTTAAGAACTTCAACTGCAGGATACTTGACGCGCCGTCTCGTGGACGTGTCCCACGACGTCATCATAGCGTTTGAAGACTGCAAAGACACCAAGGGCTTGGTCATCTCAAAGAAAGACGCTTCAGAGCTCGGGCAGAACTTTGCCCTGAAAGCAGCCGGCAGGAAATCTTTGGAAGACGTGAAAGGGTATGTGAAGAAGGGCGACTTCATCAGCTGGAAAAAGGCATATGAAATTGCAGACGACGAAGAAGTCAAAGAGATCAGAGTCCGTTCTCCTCTTTCTTGCAATACCATGAGAGGCATGTGCCAGCACTGCTACGGATGGGATCTGGGATCAAACTCCCTGGTTTCCATGGGATCTGCAGTCGGAATCGTTGCCGCCCAGTCAATCGGAGAGCCGGGTACCCAGCTGACCATGAGAACCTTCCACACGGGAGGAGTGGCGGGAGCAGGGGATATCACGCAAGGATTGCCCCGCGTGGAGGAAATCTTCGAAGGCAGGGTTCCGGGAGGCAAGGCAGTGCTTTCTGAAGTGGACGGGTTTGTAAAAACGATCACCGCTGAAGGCGTGATCACCATACAGGCGGAAAAAGCAGAAAAGGTAAAGAAGGCAAAATCCGGAACTGAAGAAGAGAAGGAGGTATTTGAGTACGAAGTTCCCCAGAAGAGAGCATTGTGGGTGAAGGTCGGAGACAAGGTCATGAAGGGCCAGCAGCTGTGCGAAGGAAACCTTGATCTGAAGGAGCTGTTCAAGGCTACGGGCATTGATGAAACCCAGAAGTACGTGGTCAAAGAAATCCAGAGGATCTATACCTCCCAGGGAGCTTCCATCCATGACAAGCATATCGAGGTGATTACCCGGCAGATGTTCTCTCGCGTGCGCATTAAAGACAGGGGAGCAGGATCCTTCTCTGAAGGAGAAACTGTGGAGCGCTCTTCGTTCCTTGAAGAGAATGCAGCGCTCAAGAAAGCAGGAAAAGATGTTGCCACAGCCACCCAAATACTGCTCGGGATCTCCAAGGTAGCTTTAACGACCGATAGCTTCCTTTCTGCAGCTTCCTTCCAAGAGACTTCCCGCATACTCATCCGCGCCTCGTTGGAGGGCAAGGTGGATTCGTTGAAAGGGCTCAAAGAGAACGTCATCATCGGAAAACTCATACCAGCCGGCACCGGATTCCAGTTAAAGAAGTAAACCAAAGAACCGCTGACTAGGCGGTTTTTTGGTGCATTTCATGGTGTATTTCTCCGGTTGGTTCTGGTACAATAGAAGAATAGCGTTGACGTGGAACACAAGGTGGCAAAACGAAAGAAATCAAAATCAAGAGATTCTAGGGAAAACGGACCCTCGCGAAAGGGCTGGTTTTCTTTTCCAGAATCCGTGCAGCGGTGGGGCACGGGGATATTGTTTCTCGTACTTTCTCTCGTACTCCTCTTTGCCTTCTTTGAAAAAGCAGGGATAGGAGGAAAGCTGTTCTACGAGGCCATCGGCATGCTGTACGGCAAGGCAGTATTCCTGTTTCCTTTGTTCTTTGGGTTGGGGGCTCTCACGCTCTTT
>JAUSHX010000038.1 GCA_030648265.1 bacterium | reverse complement strand
GAGTCGGCTCGTCAAAAGCGTTAGTGCTTTTTCCCTGTTCTGCGCCTGCGAGCGCTCGGACGTGCATTTCACATCAATTCCCGTCGGCTTATGAATGATACGCACTGCCGTTTCAACTTTGTTGACGTTCTGTCCTCCTGCGCCTCCAGAGCGTGATGTTTCCATTTCAAGGTCGGCGGGATTAATCTGGATTTTCGTTCGTTTGTATATCGGGAGAATAGCGACAGATGCCGTTGATGTGTGGATGCGCCCCGCCTTTTCCGTCGTTGGCACGCGCTGGACGCGGTGCACGCCTGTTTCAAAACGCAATTCGCGATAGCAATTCTCCCCCTTAATCTCAAATTGCGCTTCCTTGTATCCGCCGACTGTCGCCGCTGATTCCGAGAGCGGCCGCCATTTCCAGTTCCTGATTTCTGCATATCGCAAATACATTCGCGCGAGTTCTTCCGCAAAGAGTGATGCCTCGTCTCCGCCTACCCCCGCGCGCACTTCAAGCACTACTTCATTCGGCCACTCGCGCTCATCGCCGGTACCTACAATCTTTTCTATTTCTCCCATGAGACGTTCCTTCTGCTCTGCAATTTCGGCTAGCTCCTTCTCGCCCATTTCACGCATGGCGGGGTCTACCTCCACCAATTCTTCCGCATCTTTCTCCGCTTGCGTGAGGCGTTTCCATTCCGTAACCAAATAGGAAACCCGCCTGTCGTCGGCGTAATCGTTTGGGTTGATATGTTCGGTCATAGGTTATAGGTGTTAGGTTACAGGTTACAGTATAGCCGCAACCCGCGCGACGCGCGGGTTGCGGCTACTAACACAGCTATTTTGCTGTCTCTGCTTTCTTAGAAGATGCTTTCTTTGGCTTAACTTTGGCTGATGCGGCTCTGGTTTTAAATTTCTCAACTCGTCCTGCGGTGTCAATTGTCTTAGACTGGCCTGTGTAAAACGGGTGCGAGGCGCTGGAGATTTCCACGTTAAAAACAGGGTATTCCTTGCCGTCTTCCCACTTTGCGGTCTTTGTCGTCTTTATCGTTGAACCAATCAAAAAACTCTTCCCGGAAGTGCTGTCCGAAAAAATCACCTGCCTGTATTCCTTCGGGTGAATATCCTTTTTCATAAGTTCAGAGAGAATACATCAAAACGTTCATAATTACAAGCAAACGAAGAGCCCACGGGTGAGCTCCCCGCGGGCTTGCTACTGGATCCACTGCGCAGACCAGCGAATGAAATCCGGCAGATATGCCCAAATTACCAGTAGCGATGCGGCGGTGACAACAATCATCGCCCACAATACCAGCCACTTGAACGCCTTCGGCATTGGCAAATCGTTCATAGGTTTCTCCTTTCTGACCGCAATATATATATATCGTTCTCTGGTCAACATTCATTCCTTTCCAGCACCACAAAAAGATAACGCAAGTTCCACATCGTTTTTTAGCGGTATGAGTCATTCCCCCGCTAAAAATGCCTGCGACCTGACCATCAACCCCCCAAAATATCTATCTGCCCCTGGAACTTATCAGCCAATTCCATAACGTCATCGCCGTAGAATGAGTAGGCTGACTTCCCTGCATTTTTCCAACCCGCGAGGTAGCGGAGCGCGGCGAGCCGCTCCGCGGCGCGCGTGCCTTTGTCTGCGCCATTGTCCGCAAGAAGAAGCGCCGCGGCAAAGGTCGCCGTTCGCGCGTTCCACGGATTCGGCGGATTTTCTCCTGTCGCGCGCGCAATCCTCGCTTGATACAACATCCATGTGGAAGGAATGAATTGTGCCGGTCCCATCGCTCCGCCCCATCCATACCACGGCTTTTTTGAAACCGGCATCGTGTCGGGGTTTAATCCTAAGCTCGCAGTAATTTGCGCGAACAACGGCTGATCGCGCGTCGGATGCATGTCCGCCTTCCAGTTTCCTGTCCCCACATTGTTTCCCATATTACTCTCTTCGGAAAGAACGCCGAGAATAAGCGCGGGGCGCACTCCCGTTTTCGCCGCCGCCTCCTTTGCAAACGAAAAGATATCCCCGAACGCAACCGCCTTTGAATCGCGGAGCACGAACAGCGCGGCGCGTATCTGTGTGGCGCTTTTTTCTTTTTCCGCTATCAGCTGAAGATAAATTGACTCTTGGCCGCGCGCCGCATTCACCAAGTCTTTCTTCTCCTTCTCATCACTCTCCAGAGATTTTTGCTGGAGCACCTGAATCTGACGCAGGTCATGCTCTTCCTGCTGTTGCTCCTCTAGCGCCTGCCTGCGAGCAGAAAGATCGGTCCTTACCACCGCCATTTCTTTGAATGAAGAATCAAGCGCTCCTTGTATCGTCTGAAATGTGTCAATGTCGTTGAAAAGGTCGGTGATTGAACCGCCGAGTACCAACTCCACGGGCGTCGTCTCATCTATCTCGCGAGTACGCCGGATAATCTGCGCGAGCGAATCCAGCCCGCTTGTCACTTTTCCATCCACTACCTTGATCGCCGCTTCCTTGTCCTTAATATCGCTTCGTATCTTTTGAATACCAAGGTCTCTAGCTTTGATGCCGAGCTTCGCTACCTTGATTTTTGCATCAAGAATGGCCGCATCGCGTTCAAGGGATGCGCGCTGTTTCTGTTTTTGTGCAAGCACCCCCTGACTGGATTTGATGTCCTGTTCTATTTGCTGTAACTGGCGCTCCAATTCCGCGCGCTGATTTGCGATGACATCCGCGCGTGCTCGTAACGGCGACACGAAAACGACGCCAACGCAAAAGAGAACAACAAAAAAACTGGCGAGTGTACGCTGCATCGCGCAATTATAGCAACAAAAGCCAGCGGGCCGGTTACTTTCCGCCGGAGGCGGATCCGCCTTTTCCTCCGGAGGACGATCCTCCTTTGGAGGAGGCGGACTTCGCGTCCTTCTTTACTTCTTTCTTCGCATCGGCCGTTTCTGCCTTCGGTGTTCCCGCTTTCGGTGCCGTCGCTTCCGCTCCGGCTACTGCTTCCCCCGCAACCGGGGCACCCTCCGCCGGAGCGGTTACTACCGGCTCCTCAATCTTCTCTTCTTTGAATTCTGTGATGGATACAACAATGTCGCCCGCGTGTGAAATCAGCGTTGCGCTCGGGGGCAGTTTTATCTGTCCTGCGATAATGTGGTCGCCGACATTCGCGAGATTTGAAATGTCCACCGGCAAGTCGTGCGGCAATTCCGCTGGTGCAACTTCAATTTCAACTTCGTGCAATGCTTTAGACACAATGTTCCCGGCCTTTTCTGCCGGTGCAACACCCGTGAACTTGAGGGGAACCTTGATTCGGATTTTCTTACCCTTTTCAAGCACGTAAAAATCGGCGTGGAGAGGAACACTGGTGACAGGGTGAAATTGCACGTCATGAATGAGAATCTCTTTTACGTCTCCGACTCCTTTAAGCTGGATTACGGTAGTCTCGCCCGCCTCTTTCCACACGCGGTCAAACTTGAGAGCATCAATAGAAATTGCGGTCGCCCCCTCTTTAGGACCGTAGAAAACGGCGGGCATAGAGCCACTTTTACGCAGGGCATCAACCGAAGTATTCGGCTCCCGAACTTTGATTTCAAGCGCTAACATGGGCGAGAGTATACAGGGTAAATTTGCAATTTGCAATTTTTAATTTGCAAAGGAATTCTCAAGGTCTCTCCTCGGGAATTCTGCATTTTGAGGTGAGACCTTGGGGGTATCTCTTACTAACTACGTACTACTAACTACTGACTTTTCAACCAATTGACTCTCTCTCTCTGGGCTTTGCGATAGTGTCGTTTGACTTGTAATTGGACATTGATTCACGAATACCCGCCGGGACATTCCTCGGCGGTAACGCGAAGGAGCGAAAATGAACTCATGGCAGAAAGCGTTGGAGTGCCTCGAGAAAGCCGAGGCAGGAGTGAAGGGTGGAGACCTTATTGGTGCATTAATGTCAGCCCAAAAATGCATGTTGGAGGCTGTGAGGGCGGCGCGAGATGATTATGCCCCCTCCGAAGCCGAATTTTGCAGGGTTTTTGACAGGGCACGGGATTTGACACGGCCACTTCCACGTCAAATCCAGAATTCCCTCCTGCGGCGGCGAGGTCTAGCATGACCCGCAGTTTTCACCCAGCAATGCGGCGAGTCGCTTTGCTGGGCTCGTCTTTTTATATACCCCCACATTTTGCTGTCCTTTTGTTCCTATTGCCCCTGCCTGCCTCTGGCAGGTAATGCCCCCTGTTCACTGTCCACTGTTCACTGTAA
>JAUSHX010000033.1 GCA_030648265.1 bacterium | reverse complement strand
CCATTATGAGCACGCGCTCGCCCTTTTGCTTTACAACCTTATCGATGAGCGGAATTAGGAATGCCGCAGTCTTCCCTGTTCCGGTTTCGGCGAGACCGACGACGTCCTGACCAAGAAGTGCGTGAGGAATAGCCTTGTCTTGAATTGGCGTCGGATTTACATATTTGCGCGCGAGAATATTCGCTTTCAAATGCGCATTAATATCGAAATCGGCGAACTTGTGCTCCGGAACGAATACCGGCTCCTCGGTCGTGACGACCGTCTTGTTCATGAATTTAGAAATCTCGGCCTCGGTCTCGCCGAAAGTGCCGAAGCCGCCGCGTCGTGCACCTCCCGAACGGCCACGACTGCCGCCAAAGCTCGGTCGGCCACCGTAACCGCTACTGCCGCCGCGAGACGGGTAACGGCTTCCTGAACGGCTCGGACCGCTTGAACTGCCGTATCCAGAACCTGACGGGCGCGGTGAATACGGACGGCTTGAACTGCCGCTTCTTGGTGCTCCTGAAGAGCTCCCTCCTGACTGATGATTCCATCTTCCTATTTGCATGTGATATGTGTGATTAGATAATACGAACAGACATAAGGCCGTAAGCCTCTTGGTAGGTCTTGTTCTCGAAAAGCGAACTTACGAAATGGAGTCGATTTTGACTTTCAAAATCGGTTGGCGATGGCCTTTGCGCTTAAAGTAGCGACTCTTCGGCTTATATTTCACCACCTCGATTTTCTTATCCAATCCGGCGAGAACAACGGTGCCCTTGACCTCCGCGCCTTTGATAAGCGGCGCGCCGATGGTCGTGTCCGAGCCGTTGTCTACGAGGAGCACCTCGTTAAAAACAACTGTGTCACCTTTTTTCAAATCCCCCGGGAGCTTCTCAATAGCGATAGTGTCGCCTTTTGAGACGACATACTGCTTCCCGCCGGTCTTGATTACGGCCACTTCCATAGTCCCTGCAATCTAGCACAGTTCTGTATAAAAAACAAACCCCGTTGTAGCGGGGTCTGCGAATGACTATGGCCGATATTTTGGCCTTTGCCGGCACGGAGGCTTGACGGTGTCCCAGTCAGAAACCGATCGCCTTGCGTTGCCGACGTGCATTGCGTTTGTACCGGGAATAAGACGTATGTCAGAAGTGGATTTCTTTTTCCGAACATCCGCTTTCGAATTCTTTACCTCTTTGTCCACTCGCATCTGCTCCTCTCCGACATGGTACCGGCGCATTGCCTGCAGGGCCTCGAGCCTCTTCCCTTGCCAGAGCAGCTCATTTGCCGCGGGGAAGAATTGCCAGAAAAACATTTTTACCGGACAGAAGAGATGGGCTTGGATCTTCGGTGCCCGCGACGTAACGCCGATCTCGGCAAAGAAATCTTTCGGTTTCATTGCCTTCAGCATCACTTGGCTGATCCCATACGACATGAGAAACTGCCAAGTAACGATGAACATCCCTCCGTCTTTTTCCCATGCGTCGACAAGGAACTCATCCCACGCTTTCCACATTTTCTTTTCTGTCTTTTCCATGAAGATTCCCTCCTTTAGGCAATCGTTGAATGCTTGGGCCAGGGAATATCCTGACCCTCTCCGTCGACTATTGAATAACAAGTTGGAATATAAGTCAATAGCCCTGGTCACTCCTCCGTCGCCGGCTTATCTAGTAATTCTGGCTCGATGCCGATTTTAGATTCGGCGATGCGGTAGACATCCTTATCTATTTTCCCGAGTTCTTTGTAGCCCGCGTTGTAGTGACTCACAGTCGTCCCGAGCGAGGCACCGAGCTTCTTGTAGAAGGACTCGTATGTGGCTACATGCTTCCCCAGCTCCCCCACCCGCTTCTGAATATCAACGGCTTTTTGCTCTATTTGAAGCGCTTTAAGCCCCTGCATGACGGTCTGCAAGTAAGCAAGAAATGACGTCGGTGAGACGATGATGACTTTATATTTACTCGCGGCTCTTTGTATTAAATTCTCCTCCTCCCCGCCCCCGCCTATTTGATTGGTCAGGAGATCGTAATAAATTCCTTCAGAAGGAATGAACATAAAGGCGAAATCCATTGTGTCTTCCTCGGGACGGATATATTTCGCAGTCTCGGCGATGCGGAGCTTCAGGTCGTTCACAAACGCCTTCTCAGCGGCCGCGCGTTCCGGCGTTCCCACCTGTGTGCTCACGAAGCGGTTGTAATTATCGAGCGAGAATTTCGAGTCCACAGGAACAAGTTTTTTATTTATGATGATGACTGCATCCACGATTTCGCCGTTCTTAAATGAATACTGAATCTTGTAGTCCTCAGGCGACATAACATTCCGCAATACTGTTTCCAAGTAATACTCGCCCAGAATCCCTCTTTGCTTCGGATTCTTCAGCAGGTCTTGGAGTGATTGAAGTTGTTCTGCATAGGTCTGTGTCTGCCGACCAATCTCTTTCACTGAGGTTAGTTCCGTCGTAATCTCCTTGATGAGACGATTTGACTCAGAAAATTGACGGTGCGAGTTTTCTTGCATTGCGCGAGAAGAATCGGACATCCGTGTATCGAGTGTGCGCGCGAGCTCTTGCATCTGTTGCTGAAGAAGCACCATTGCACCTCCGTCTTCGGGTTTGGTTGTCCGTTTGAGCGTATACAACACCCACGCAAACCCGCCGACGAGAACGACAAGCAAAAGCACTATGAGCAGTGTGGCCGATTCCATACCTCTAGTATACCTCCTGCTCCTTTATCCACACATGACATTGCAGGCTTGATGCTACAATTCATTCGAAGAGGTAGTCGAGTCCTGTTTTAAGGTTAACAACACTCCTCTCAATCATTGCCCGGGCACCCGTGTGTCCAGAATCCGATTCTGGACACATTTTCGTTTTTTCCGCCCGGCATACATTACAATGTGCGCGTAACTAGAACGACTATGATCGAACGTATTTCAAATTTTTGCCCTCTTCAAGCCACAGCTTTAGTTTCATCATACGCAGACCCTCGGAGCGATTTCGAACGACTCAGCAAACTTACTTTCCATGTGGAAAGCGGCGATTATTTCCGCTCTCTCGCGGCTCTTCTTGGATTCGTTGAAGAAATGCTCACTTCAGAAGATACGGACGAGTCTAAACTCATTCAACTTGAGGCCGTTCGGGCGTCGCGGAAGGACCTGCTTTACCTCGATAGCCACTGCTCAATAGAGGCACGGCCCCTGCAATGCTCTTGTGCTACAATTTCCGAATGAGTATTCACGAAACACTGAAAAAATCGATTCCGGAGGCGCTCCGCGCCCATGATGAAGTCCGTTTGCGAACTCTTCGTTCGTTGGTCACAGCGATGACCAATGAAGTAGTCGCAAAGAAGCGTAAACCGGACGAATTCCTGATCGACGAGGATGCGCTGGCGGTATTGAAGCGAGCCGCAAGCCAGCGTAAGGATTCCATAGAACAATTTGAAAAAGCGTCGCGCAATGACCTCGCCGAGCCCGAAAAGCTGGAATTGGCAATTATTGAGTCCTATTTACCGACAATGATGAGCCGCGAAGAGATTATGCCCATCGCAAAAGCGAAAATGGCTGAACTGAATGTTTCAAACAAAGCGGACGCCGGCAAATTTACCGGCGCTTTGATGAAAGAATTGAAAGGCAAGGCCGATGGAGGTGATGTGAAGGCGGTCGTGGATTCCCTTCTCGCACACTGATCTCTATTGACGCACGCATGGCTTTCCTGTCATACTCCGACTATGTCCAACCCTTTTGAAGGAGAACGCATGGACAAAATCAAGCAACCGGATCTGCAGGAGATAATGAGCAGAGCTAATGCGTCACGAGAAGCCCTAAAGCAGAGAAACCCTGAGTTTCTCGCAGAGAAAAAGCCAGAGACAGCAACTCCGCCACCATCAACCACCGAAGAACATTTACGGCGAATAGATAGGGCGGAAAAGAAAAAGCGAGTTGATCCCGATGCGGCGGCACATGACTTCCATCAGCGTCGCCTGCTCGGAAAAGACTTCGAATGACTTCCCTGCAAAAGGGAAAAGCCGGTACTAGTTACCGGCTTTTTTTATTATATCCTTTTATGGGCAGGGGACTTTTTCGGCGTTGAGTATTTCCAAAACCTTGTCCATAATGCCTTCTATCTTCCAATCGGCTTTCATCATAAAAAACGAAGGTCCGAGTTCGGCGATGCTCTTTATCTGCGCGTCTTCGTCCGCGCTCAGGTTGGTTAGGACGACAACCGGTACGCATTTACCCCAATCGTCCTTTCCGCGCAATTGTTCCAGCATTTCCCAGCCGTCCATCATCGGCATAAGAATATCAAGCAAAATGAGGTCAGGATGTTCTTGAATCGCCATAACTATCCCGCTTACGCCATTTTTCGCCTCAAGTACGGTAAGATCCACCCCACGTCGTTGTGCTACTCCAATTGCCAGTCACCGACGCTGTTCGCGCGGCGGCAAGTACAGTGTTGGCTCCGCCAAAAACAAGAATTGCCGTGAACAGCGCGGCGAAGGAAATTTTTGTGGTAGTCATGAATGTAATAGTGTTAATATCT
>JAUSHX010000023.1 GCA_030648265.1 bacterium | reverse complement strand
TGATGCGGCCGCATCATTGGGAGTCATAGGCACATGTCATTACGTGTGTAGACGGAATAGTCGTTTCAACCGATCCTCGTCATCAATACGATCTAGTACTCCATACAAAATGTATTGTGAAAGTCTGGACTCTGCTTTAATCAGCGTAACAAGTTCCTCGCATTCATGCGGGAACACCCACACACTCTGCTGCAGTTTCAGGAAACCTGCCTTTTTGAGAATCCCTCGGACCATATTTCGCAGTGCTGCATAAGGCTCCGGAATATCAAAGACAACAATGCGCCATTTGCGGTCCCATGGCGTTTTCTTCAAGAGCGCGAAAGTATTGGAAACCACCTGTCCAAGGGCGTTTTGCCCGGTTGCGGTGATTGAAAGGCGCGATCCCCGTATTTGGATGAATTGTTCTCGCGCCAGACGCTCAATGGCAAGCTTGCGTCGGTGTCGATATGTTGCGCGCTCGTGCGCGAGCTTGAAAAATTGCCTGGTTGAGTGGCCTGAAAGGAGGAAACTATACAACATATCGCCCAACGTCAACTCGCTCAAAATGTCTTTTTCTATGGGCCCGAGTCGGCGGACACCTTTGCGCGGCTGTCTGAGGTTTTCGGGCGACATATCTATGACTGTATCCTATGCGGCCGCATTGGCAAGCGTCATACCGGTGTCTTATCTGGCGCTGATGCGAATATGCATGGTACAATCTCGCGCATGGTTCTGGAAAAGATATTGCGATGGATAGTTCTTGCGGGAATCTTCGCGTTACCGTTTATAGTTTTTATTATCGCAAACACGCTTTTCTTTCCGTTCATCACGGGAAAGAATTTCGCATTTCGCATCATTGTTGAGATTATTACCGGCGCGTGGCTTGCCCTGGCGCTAGTGAATCCTGAATACCGTCCCAGAAAGTCCTGGCTTCTTGCTGCGTTTGCAGCATTTGTCGTCATAATTGCCGCCGCTGACTTAAACGGCGTTAATCCGTTCAAAAGTTTCTGGAGCAACTACGAGCGCATGGATGGCTGGGTGACGCTCGCGCACCTCTTTGCCTACTTTGTTGTGACAAGCTCAATTCTTTCTACGCGGAAACTGTGGCGCAGATTTTGGTCCACGTCGCTTATTGTTTCCGTGCTTGTTGGTTTTTATGGCGTGCTGCAGTTCGCGGGATTTTCAGCGCTTGGGCAAGGAGGGGCGGCAAGCGGGCTCGGTGCTCGATTGGATGCGACATTCGGCAATCCTATCTACCTGGCAGTTTTCATGCTGTTCAATGTCTTTATTGCAACGTTTCTTTGGACAGAGAGCTGGGGTGAGAGGCCGGCGGGGAAACGCCTCGGTGTGTCTCTCTGGTACGGCAGCGTTATTGCGCTTGATACAATAATTCTTCTTTCTACCGGAACGCGCGGAACCATTCTCGGTCTCATCGGCGGGATGTTGTTGGCCGCGTTTCTTGTCGCCATGCTGTATCGCGGAGAGGCACCGGCCCGCCGTATCGCAATATCCCTTGCAGTCTCCGTGCTGATCCTTGGTGCTGGGTTCTGGCTTATGCGGGGCCAAGCATGGGTGCATAAAGTCGGTTTCTTGGATCGCCTTGCGACAATTTCAATAACCGAGGGTACCGTCAATGCCCGCATTATGAACTGGGGCATGGCATGGCAGGGAGTAAAAGAACGGCCTATTCTCGGCTGGGGACAGGAAAATTACGCGATTGTTTTTGACAAGTATTACAACCCGCAGATGTATAGTCAGGAGCAGTGGTTTGACCGCGTACACGACATCGTCTTTGACTGGCTCGTCGCAGGCGGCTTCTTGGGACTCTTGAGCTATCTCTCGCTGTTTGTCTGTGCGCTGTGGTGTATTTGGAGAGGTTCTGCATCTGCGCATAGAGGGGAAAAACGGCAGAATGGGAAAAATACCCAGTTGGACTCCATGGCATTTTCGCTCGTTGAGCAGAGTATCTTAACGGGGCTTCTTGCCGGCTATTTCTTTCATAATCTTTTTGTCTTTGACAACATCACGAGCTATATTTTATTCACAACGATTTTGGCCTACATTGTTTCGCGATTCGCCGCTGCGCGCAATTCTCCAATCCTGTTTCCTAGAGGGCATGTTCCACAGGCGGCAATGCCAATAGTCGCAGTGCTGGCGGTAGTGTTGGTATGGGGAACGGCATGGGGAGTGAACGGGCGCGCGCTAGCCCAGAATCGCGCGCTTCTACAGGCGATTGCCCCGCAACAAAATGGTATTACAGAAAACCTGAAGTATTTTAAGGAAGCGGTGGGATACGGAAGTTTTGGGACACAGGAAGCGCGCGAGCAACTCGTTCAGGTGTCCTCACAACTTGCCGGTAATAAAGATGTTCCGAATGATATCAAGCAGCAATTTGCCGAATTGGCTGTGCGCGAGATGACCCTTCAAGCGGGAAGCTCACCACTGGATGCGCGCTTCCCGCTCTTTTTAGGGGTGCTCCTTGATGCGTACGGAGATTATACGAATGCGGCCATCGCATTAAAACGCGCCCATGAACTGTCGCCAGGGAAGCAAACGATTCTTTTTGAATCTGGCGTGAACGCGCAAGCGCGCGGCAACGACGAAGAGGCCTTGGAGTTTTTCAAAGAGGCATTTGATCTGGCACCGGAATTCTCAAACGCGCGCATCTATTACGCCGCCACCGCAATTCGCATGAATCGGGATACACTCGCGGATGAAATCTTGGCGCCTATTGTGCCCTCGGGGGGCGCCGCAGTTACGAACATTTCCGCCGCATATGCCACACGTGGACGTTACGACAAGATTGTTACCATTTGGACTGCGCGCGTGAAGGCAATACCGGATGATATACAGGCGCGATTTACACTTGCGGCCGCGTTAGTCGGGGCGGGGGATTCCGCGCAAGCTATTATGCAGCTTGAAGAATTGAAACGGACAAATCCAAGCACAAAAACACAAGCGGAAGAATTTCTGCAACAGATACGAAGCGGAACAGGAGAAATCTGAAATTAAATTCTTCGCCGCATTGTCCCGTTGATATCTCACTGAAAAAAGTTATCCACTTTTGCGCGCGCAAAATATTTATTTGTGTTGCAATGATGCAATAATGATATAGAAAACGCATCTTCGCGTCTCATAATTGCGCAAGTGCGGGTCGATTTAAGTTTAGCGAAATAATGAGCATGGCGAATATATTTCACTTAACCTTGTTAAATCCTCGCTGAAAGCGAGGCGCCGCGGAGCGGCATTTAACAGGGTCTAAGATTTGATAAATCTCGCTACGCTTATTAATCAAATCTAAGATATGGCAGCAAAAAAGAAAAAGAAGGCGAAGAAAAAGCACCGCTAGTGCCCCTCTTGGAGAAATGCTCCAAAAAAACAATCTCTCCTCTGCGGAGAGATTGTTTTTTTGTATATCTCATTGTTTAGCAAAATCATGGAAGCAATGGCACCTAAGTGATAGGATTACCAAATGTCATTTTGGAAGAATCTGTTGGGAGACGAAAATACAGCCGCACTCAATCGTGCCAAACCGGTTGTTGCTCTCGCGCAGGCGCTTGAAGAGGAAATGCGCTCTCTGTCCGACGGGGAATTAAAGGACCAAACCAAGGCGCTTCGCGCGGAGTTGGCATCCGGGAAGACTCTTGACGATATCGCTCCGCAGGCATTTGCCACCGTACGGGAGGCATCAATGAGAACGCTGGGGCAGCGCCATTTTGACGTGCAGATCATAGGAGGAATGATTCTTCACAACGGCGATATCGCGGAAATGAGGACAGGCGAAGGCAAGACTCTTGTTGCGACTCTGCCGGCGTATCTGAACGCGCTTCCCGGCTCTGGAGTGCACATCGTTACGGTAAACGATTATTTGTCCCGCCGAGATGCCGTGTGGATGGGACAAATATATTTCGCACTCGGCCTTTCTGTCGGGGTGATTAACAACGATGCCTCTTATATCTACGACCCCTCGCAGGTCTCCTCCGAAGCCTTGGCGAAGGAGGACGCCGAACGAGACGCGACAGGCGGTTTCCGCGTAATGCATGATTTTCTCCGCCCGTGCAGCCGCAGAGATGCCTATGCGACCGACATTACGTACGGTACGAACAACGAATTCGGTTTTGATTACTTGCGCGACAACATAGAATACAGTCCGGAAACTCTCCGTCAGCGCGGTTATCACTACGCGATAGTTGACGAAATAGATTCAATATTGATTGATGAGGCGCGTACCCCGCTCATCATCTCTGCGCCGGTAGCGGATGCGGAACGGCTCTACGACCGCTTTACGGTTATCGCCAGCAAGCTTAACGAGGGCGAGGATTATACCGTGGACGAAAAACATAAGCAGATTGAATTATCCGACTCTGGTATTGAGAAGGCGCAGCGCGAGCTTGGCGTAGATAATATTTATACGGAGAAAGGGATTAAGTATGTGCACCACTTGGAAACGGCAGTACGCGCAAAGGCTCTTTTTCATAACGACAAGGAATACGTGGTTCGCAATAACGAGGTCGTTATCGTAGATGAATTTACGGGCAGAATGCAGCCTGGCAGGCGGTGGAGCGAGGGCCTGCATCAGGCTATTGAGGCCAAAGAGGGGGTGACGGTACAGCAGGAATCCCGCACATTCGCCTCAATCACATTCCAAAACTACTTTCGTTTGTACAAGAAGCTTGCCGGAATGACGGGCACAGCCATAACTTCCTCCGAAGAGTTTTACAAGGTGTATGGCCTGAACACGGTCGTCGTGCCGACGAATAAGCAATCGGCACGGACAGACCACGAGGATCTGATTTTCCAGACGGAAGAAGGCAAATATAAAGCCGTGGCGCGAAAGGTAAAAGAATTGAACAAGAAGGGACAGCCGGTCCTTGTCGGCACGGCATCAGTTGAAAAGAACGAATTGCTTTCGGCGCATTTCAAACAAGAAGGGATTCCACACGAAATGTTGAATGCGAAGAATCATGAAAGGGAGGGGGAGATAATCGCGCAGGCGGGACGGCACAGTGCGGTCACGATAGCGACCAACATGGCGGGCCGCGGCGTGGACATAAAGCTCGGGGGAAATCCAAGCACTGATGAGGAGTACGAAAAAGTGAAATCGCTTGGGGGCCTCTACGTGCTTGCTACGGAGCGCCAGGAGGCGCGACGCCTTGATAATCAATTGCGGGGCCGTTCCGCGAGACAGGGGGACCCGGGCGAAACAGAATTTTTCGTTTCTCTTGAAGATTCGTTGATGCGGATATTTGCCTCAGACATCATCAAGCGCGTCATGGGAACGTTTAAAATCCCGG
>JAUSHX010000017.1 GCA_030648265.1 bacterium | reverse complement strand
CCGCAAATTAACGAAGCGAAGTGGAGTGTAATTTGCGCGAGGGGAGCAAAGCGCCTGCGCGCTTTGCGTGAGAGATTCGAACAGCGGAGTCATGTTTTGCGAGCTCGCAAAACAGACGAGCTGGTGCCTAGCCCGAGCCGAGTGACGACGAGGCGAGAGGCGAAGGAGAAATTCTCTCACCCTCCGCTCTGTAAAGAAGACCTGCCGGCAGGCAGCATATACAGAAATCGCTACTTCGAAAGCGATGCGAGGATAATCTCAAGAAATACGGAGAGCAGAAAATATCCAAGACCGACGAGGAAGACGTGTCCGTCGTGTAGTAAAATTGACGCGCCGATAGAATAGATGAAGTAGATGGAAGTGAAGACCCAAATGACTCCATTAATTGCAAGTAAGGTATTCCACATACATTCAGATATAACACGAAAGCGGGGACTTGGGGAGTATTTTTTTCTGAAATAGGTTAATATGCAGATGCGCCGGAGTAGTTCAACGGCTAGAACGAGGGACTCATAAACCCTAAACGGTGGTTCAACTCCACCCTTCGGCACCACACAATAAAATCCAACTTTGTATTGAGTTGGAGGTATTTGATGTGGTGAGTCTGTGGGGAGTTGAACCGCGGGCTCCCTGTTTGTCCAAGAGTGAAGCGATTGGGTACAAACAGCAGTGTCGAGTAAAACGAGACCCGCAGCTCCCGAAGAGGGAGCGAAGGTTTCGAGCGCAGTAGCGCGAGAGGCAACTCCACCCTTCGGCACTACTTCGCTTCACACACTCGTGAAGCTTCGAAGTGCACAGCACCTGCATTTCTTATTTTATCCACATGCGTGGCTAGAGTAATGCAGTGTCACGTTATACTTAACCGATGCCAATACCTAGAAATTTGCGAAGGAATTTCTTTAAAACGTGGAGTAGAGAAATGGCATATGTATTGGGGTTCTTTACAGCTGACGGCAACATGATTAAGAATCGACGCGGGGCATATTTTATCGCTTTTTATAGCAACGATCGAGAATTGCTAGCGAACGTGAAAGCTGTGCTTGGATCGAATCACAAAATCGGGAAGCGCATGTACAAAACTAGTAAGCGATCTACAAGTTATCAGCTTCAACTTGGAAGCAGGGAAATGTTTGATGATTTGCTGCGTATTGGTATGACTCCCGCAAAAAGTCTTACATTGAGGCTCCCACAAATTCCTAACACGTATTGCAGAGATTTCGTGCGTGGTTATTTCGACGGAGACGGATGTGTTTATTTTGCTTTTCTGAAATGTGCTGATCGAAAAAGGCCGAGACCCGTATTCCAGAGCATATTTACATGCGGGTCAAGATTATTTCTTGAAGAACTCCTTAGCCTGCTAAAACAACACGGAATCTCTCGCGGAACAATAAGAAACAAAAGACATGGCTTTGATATCTTATTGAGCCATCGCGACAGCCTTGCCTTGTTTCATTTGATGTACGATACTGTGCCTGCTACAGGTTTATTCTTGCCAAGGAAGTATAAGATTTTTCGGAAGGCAATTAAAACCCTGTATCCAGATGCGGCCGTGGTGTAGCCTGGTTAACATAATCCCCTGTCACGGGATAGATCGCCGGTTCAAATCCGGTCGGCCGCGCTTCGGCAAGAATAGACTGGCTCCGGTCAGTCTATTTTGACGAGATGCTAGCCGGATTTTAACCTCAACACTTCTTGTTGTGGTTCATAATGTCTTTTATTTCCTCCACCTCTTTCTCAACATCGCGGACCATTCCGCGTACCTCGTCCAGCTCCTCTTTCTCCGTCTCTATCTCGCCTTCGGTTTTTTCGGCAAGCTTTTTCTCGCGTTTAATTCCCGCGATGATAATGCTGTCCCCGATAAAAAATGAGACGAACGCTCCGACCATGAGAAGGATGATGACGCCAATTATGGTTGATACCGGCCCTGTCATGAAAGCGAACAAGTCGGCGGTGTGCCACACCCCACGCCAAAAGAGAATGATGCCGACACCGGCAATGAATGCATACACGATGGGGTAGTGGCTCAAGTGGCTGCGCACATTATCCTCCAGATGGTCAAAAAACTTATCTACATCTTTGAACATACGTAATGAATTATATCGTGTTTCGGCAAATATACACTGTGTAGACAACATGATATCATCCGCGGTGCAACCATCGAAAGACTGGTGGGGAAGCCGATGTAGCTCAGTTGGTAGAGCACGTTCTTGGTGGGTCGCAGGCCCTGCCCATGCGCGTGGCAACATGCGCATGAATCCCGAATAACGGTTAATACCCTTTCTAAGGGCAAGACCGTGGCGTCAAACGCCCGAACGACTGACAAGGGTTCGCCTCTGGCGAAAAGATACAGTCTAGCCCTCCGATAATAGAAAGTTGAAACGGAGGTATAAGCGAAGAACGAGGTCTCCGGTTCAATCCCGGACATCGGCTCCAGAATAGGCACTAGGGGATAGGGTGTAGCGAATAGGGAAATGCGGGCTTGAGTTTCTAGTGGCTGAACCCTAATGGCTATCTACTATCCTACAGTTGCTTGACTTAAACGCTTTACTAAGATAAAGTGCAGTCATGGATTGGAATAGCAAGGAAAATAAGAAATTGATTCAGGCAATCTTAGGGTTGAAGACCGCTTATGAAGCGAGGGGATTTTTGCGTGATTTAATGACCACAAAAGAGATAGAAGAGTTCGGAAAGAGACTGCAAGTTGCAGAAATGCTTTCCGAAAACATTCCGTATACAACCATAGAAAAAAAGACCGGATTAAGCTCCACCACGATTGCGCGCGTCTCAAAATGGTTGAGTAACGGGATGGGGGGATACAAATCAGTTATCAAAAGGTTGCATCATCATTCAAATTTCGTCGCGAGAGGGGATTGAGTTGATGATTCTTGCATTTGATTATCAAACCAGCCCCCTCTCGCGAGGGGTATTTTTCTTTCTGCGAGAGAGGCTTTCGTTTTCTGTGCCAAAACAGAAACGTGCTCTTTGATAAGTGGAGTTTGCTGTGAATAAAATACAAATCGTTGTACCCGATGGTTCTATGCAAGCGAAGGTTGAAGGGTTGTTCATGAAGGCCGGTTTGCCGATAAAACTCGAAGGCGAGCGCAAAATGGAGGGGACAGTTGGTGTTGACTGGGTCGAAAGGGTTGTTTACCAAAGGCCTCAGGAAATCCCAATCTATCTCGCTAACAATCATTTTGACGTTGGCATCGCTAGCGAAGACTGGATTGCAAACTGGGGTCTTTGGGGCAAGTTCATTGTAGAAGGGAGGTTACCCATAGGCCGTGGTGGCAATAATCCGGTCAGGATAGTCTTGGCGGTGGCTGAAACTAGTAAGGTTACCCGGCCGGAGCGTTTGCCACGTGGGTGTGAAATCGCGACCGAGTATGTCGAGTTGACCCGCGCGTTCTTTGAACGCAAGGGAAGGGGCGACATAAAAGTCACACGGTCTTGGGGAAAAACTGAGCAGAAGATTGCTTTCGGCGCAACGGGAATAGTCGATGTGACTGAAAGCGGACGATCGCTAAAAGCAAACAAGCTCAAGGTCCTCTGCGACATCATCAAGCCATCTAGCATGATCATTGTGGCGAACCCCAAATCGTATGCGGATAAGGCCAAGCGCTCCTACATAGACTGCTTCGCAAGACTCATCATGGGGGCGTACCAGGCATCGCTGTATGTATCGCTCACCGCCAACGTTCCAAAAGAGAAGTTGGAGAATGCCGGCTGGCTTATGGGGGGATTGAAGGGCCCTTCCTGTTCGCCGATTGTGGGAAAAGGCAAGGGATGGTTCGCATTACAATCTTTGGTGCTTCGCGAAAAAGAGCAAGACATCATTTTCGCGCTACTTCAAATCGGGGTTACCGATATTATCGTAAATCGCGACATCCCTCTCATTATGTCGAATCGCGAAATACGCGTCATTATGTCGTAGAGTGGTGTCGGCAAACTCCTAGTCTTTTTTCGCGGGCAGGGAAGCTACTTCCTTGCCTGCTTTTTTTATTCCCCCAACATACTGAAAAGTAGTATATTTATCTATATGTCGCACCTGAAGATTGTCACATACGTTCCCGTAACTCACGCCGACAAGGTGCGCGAGGCGATAGGTAAGGCCGGAGGCGGAAAGCTCGGCAAGTATTCTTTCTGCAGTTTTTCAACGCGTGGCGTGGGAAGATTTATGCCGGGCGCCGGAGCGCATCCCGTAGTCGGCGCAGTAGGCAAATTGGAGTCTGTTGAGGAGGAGTGCATTGAATTTGTTTGCGAGCCGGAATTAAGGGCAAAAGTGGTGCGGGCGATACGGAAAGCGCACCCCTATGAAGAACCCGCGATTGATGTTTGGTCTGTGAAAATTGAGAGGTAGTCACTTGCAACATTCCAACATTCCGTCTACAGGCGATTGGGTACAATCGGATACAAAATCTATCGGCCTCAAGAATGTTGGAATGTTCTGGAAATGTTTTTGTCGGCTATTGAACCATTCGCGCGAATTAGACCATAAACCAACTACTTGCTTATTCGCGCGAATAAGCAAGTAGTTGTTCCAGCATTTCCGCTTACGCCACACACGATACTCAATACGCGATGCGCCCCACCTGCGCTCATGTGCATTGCATATCTGATGGGGTATACTGCATGGGTAACCATGTTCTCAAGACTTCTTTCTTCCTAAATAACCATGTCAGACCTTGGAGAAAAGTGTGGCGTCTTTGGAGTTTATGGAAAGGGTTTGGATGTTGCTCGCATCTCTTTCTTCGGCCTCTTCGCGCTTCAGCATCGCGGGCAGGAAAGCTCCGGCATAGCGGCTTCCGACGGGGAACGCATTGCGTGCCACAAGGGCATGGGACTGGTTTCGCAAGTTTTTGCGGAAGAAGACATTCTGAGATTAACCGGGCACATTGCCATCGGACACAACAGGTATTCCACGGCCGGAGGTTCTCACGTAGACCACGCACAACCAACAATTGTGAACAACTGGGGCATAGCTCTCGCGCACAACGGCAACATCCCCAGCACGGCCGTTCTTGAGGAATTTTTGCACGGCAAAAATATAGAGACCAGTAAGCTTTCTGATTCGCGGATGATAGCCGAAGCAATCGGCGTCCTCGTTAAAGAGGGCGCTTCGCTTGAAGAGGCAATCAAGAAAGCATACCCGCTCATGACCGGAGCATTTTCAATTCTCATAATGTCCAAAGATAGGATGATTGCCATACGCGATGCGTGCGGAATTCGCCCGCTCTCTATAGCGACAATAAACGGTGGGTTTATTTTCTCGTCTGAAACATGTGCATTTCAAACAATAGGTGCAGAGTTTATGCGCGATGTACAACCCGGTGAAATGGTCGTGATTGACGCTAATGGGTTGCGTTCAGAACAACTCGCAAAACCGAATCCGAAGATGGACATTTTTGAGTTCGTATACTTCGCAAGACCGGACAGTCATTTGCTGGGAAAATCGGTCTACAGCGTACGAAGAAACTTCGGCGTACAATTAGCCAAAGAATACCCATTGCGGGCGGATGTTATTATTCCCGTGCCTGAAACGGCAATTCCCGTAGCCATTGGATACGCCAACGAATCGGGCATACCGCTTGAAATGGGCTTAACAAAGAATCGGTATATACATCGCACATTCATTGAGCCCGAACAGCATATCAGGGACCAAGGTGTTAAAGCGAAATTAACGCCGATTGCCGAAGTTATTAAAAGCAAGCGTGTGGCGGTCATTGACGATTCAATAGTTCGCGGTACCACTTCGCGCAAAATCGTTGAAATGCTTTTTGGTGCGGGTGCAACCGAAGTCCACTTTCTTGTGTCGTCACCGCCCATAATGTTCCCGGATTTCTACGGTATTGATACGCCGAAACAAAAAAATCTTCTGGCATCTGATAAATCTATCCCTGAAATGAAGGCATTTCTCGGTGCGACATCTCTGCAATTTCTTTCCTATCAGGGCATGATAAAAGCAACCGGAATTCCCGAAGACCAGTTCTCCACATCATGCTTTACGGGCGAGTACCCCATTGACATTAAAGAGCGCATGAAAGAGATTGTGGCGAAGAAGGTTTGCTACACGCCGTTTAGGGAGAATAGCAGTCAATAGATTGACTTTATGGTACTGAATGAGTTCGCCACGGGGAATGGAGAGAGAATCAAAGTGTCAATCAGAAATTATTATGAGAAGGAGATTGTTAACGATAAGTTGTTGAGTCGCGCAATCGCCATCATTGAGTCTAGAAATGACATTTCCCGAAAGGAAAAAGAGCTTTTATCCGGAGTTTTCTATCACGTTATGCGCGGCACTGATATTACCGACATTGCGAAAGAGTTCTTTGGAAACCGCAAAAGTGAAAAGCAAAAAGCTGCAGAGGGGGATGTGTTCAGATTATTCAACAAAGCAGAGCAAATGATTCGAGAGGGTTCTGGAATACAGATTACTCCTGAGTACCTTGATCTAATTGAGGATGTGAGGAAAAAACTGGGTCCGAATAGAGGCGACATGAATAATAATCAATTACCACGCCCACTCCTCAAACAGGACTACGGCAAGAAGATAAATTAAGTGTATCGATGCAATTTCTAGACAAAACAACTCTGTGGCTGTATTCTCACACAACATGTACACCCCAAGCGACAAGATACTTAAGAATTACGCTGACGTGCTCGTGAATTTTGCTCTCGGCGGGGGAAAGGGAATTAAGAAGGGAGAGGTGGTGCGGGTTTCCGCATCGGAATCTGCCAAACCGCTTTTTATGGCCGTTTGCAACGCAATCGTGGATGCGGGAGGGCACGTGATGTCAAACTACGGGCCCGATGACGAACAGGGCGACAAGCGCCGCAATGTCTCCGTTTCCCGTTATTTTTACGAGCACGCCTCCGAAGCGCAGATAAAACATTTTCCGGCAAAATATCTCAAGGGCGTGATTGAAGAAATGGACCACTCGGTATTCCTTCTTGCGGAGAAAGACCCGCACGCGCTCAAGGGCATTGATGGGAAGAAGATTATGATGCGCGGGCAAGCGCTCAAACGCTTTACGGATTGGCGACATGTGAAGGAATGGAAAGGAAAGTTCACATGGACCATAGCGCTCTACGGCACGCCGGCGATGGCCAAGGAAGCGGGTCTCTCTGAAAAGGAATATTGGCAACAAATTATCAAAGCCTGCTTTTTGGATGAAAAGGACCCTATCGGAAAGTGGAAAGCGGTGTATCGCGATATTGAGAAGTATCGTACCCGCCTCAACAAACTCTCTCCGCGGATTGATAAACTCCACGCGGTAGGGGAAGACATGGACATGTGGTACACGTTGGGGGAGAAACGGGCATGGCACGCGGGCTCCGGCAGGAACATTCCATCATTTGAGATTTTCACCTCTCCTGATTGGCGGGGCACCAACGGCTGGATTCGCATCAATCAGCCCCTCTATCGCTACAGCAATAAAATTACGGGCATTCAATTGTGGTTTAAGAACGGACGCGTAGTAAAAAGCAGTGCGAAAACCAACGAGAAATTGCTCAAGGAAATGATTGCGACGGAAGGCGCCGACAAAATAGGCGAGTACTCGCTTACCGACAAGCGCCACTCGCGAATCACGAAATTCATGGCGGAAACATTGTTTGACGAGAATATGGGCGGGCCCTACGGCAATTCACACATCGCACTCGGCATGAGTTATCGCGACACCTACGCAGGCGATGTATCCAAACTCACCGACAGAGAAGCAAAACGGCTGGGCTTCAATGATTCGTCCGTGCACACTGATGTTGTCTCCACAACCGACAGGACCGTTACCGCGCACCTCAAAGACGGGAGCAAAAAGGTTATCTACAAAAAAGGAAGGTTTGTCCTATAGCCATAATATCGACCTACGAGGTCGATATGGAGCACCTAACTTTCCATTGCAGGATCTAGGTCTTCGGAAAGAAATCCGTGATATTATGGCAATCCATCGTATGAAGCTTCAGTTCACAACGGGCTGGTTGAAATTCGCCATTGGCTGGGGTGCCGTCTTCCTTTTTCGCCTGATTCCGTTCCGCCCGCCGAATTTTGAGCCGATGCTCGCGACCATGATGCCCTTTTCAAAACGCTACGGCGTGCTCGGTAGTTTTCTTTTCGGATTCCTCGGAATTGTCTTGTTTGACGCGGTAACTTCCGGATGGGGAATTTGGACTGCTGTTACGGCGATTGCCTATGGCGTGCTGGGCGCCGGCTCTTGTCTTTTCTTTAAGAATCGCGAGGCAACCGTCAAGAATTTCTTAAGCTTCGGCATTGTCGGAACTATTTTCTATGATGCAGTTACCGGCCTCACGATCGGCCCGATTTTCCAAGGCCAGCCGTTCATTATTGCGCTCACGGGCCAAATTCCCTTTACACTCATGCACCTGCTCGGCACGGTAGTTTTCGCGAC
Source organism: bacterium (assembly GCA_030648265.1). GTDB lineage: Bacteria > Patescibacteriota > Minisyncoccia > Phycocordibacterales > UBA2100 > UBA10103. Next base: position 29,624 of record JAUSHX010000017.1, on the reverse strand, counting down.
GCTTTTGAGCCCTGCACTCTACAGATGGGTAGTTACTTCAGAACAACTGGAATTGGGTGCACTCTTTCCGGCACTTTCCAAGACAACGGGCAGTAGGTAATTTACAAAGGTATTCCGTATACGGTATTTAGTATTCCGTATTTTCATACTGTATACACGATACAAGATACGGTATACTCTTTTCATATGCATCACGTCACCAAAACACAGCAATTTACCAGGAGTTCGCTTGACCAACTATTCGAGCTTGCCTCCAAATTAGAAAATAAAGCAGACGATTCCCTAAAAGGGAAGATACTCGCATCTCTATACTACGAGCCGAGCACGCGCACGCGATTTAGTTTTGAGTCGGCAATGATGCGACTCGGCGGAAATGTGCTGACCGTTGAAAACGCACGAGAAAGTTCGTCCGACGTTAAAGGCGAAACTCTTGAAGATACTATCCGCGTCATGAACTGCTACGCGGACATCATCATACTGCGCCATCCCGAAGAAGGCGCGGCGGACAGAGCAGCCAAAGTATCTAAAATTCCTGTCATAAATGCAGGGGATGGTACCGGCCAGCACCCGACGCAGGCTCTTCTTGATTTGTATACGATTCACCGCGAACTCGGGCGTACTGACGGCGTTACCATTGCCGTCGTTGGAAATCTGAAATATTACCGCGCCGCCCGCTCTCTTGCATATCTCTTGGGAAAATATAAGGATATCCACCTCACGCTTGTTTCCGCGCCGGCCTTACGCATGCGTGACGACATAAAGGCATATCTGAAGCGCCATGACGTTACGTTTGACGAGACAGAAGACATGCATGCGGCGATGAAGACCGCCGATGTCGTGTATCAGACGCGTATGCAAAAGGAGTGGATGAGCCCCGAAGAGTTCAAAACGCTTTCAGGCAAATACATAATTACGCGCAAACTGGCGGATTCAATGAAAAAAGGCGCCATCATAATCCACCCGCTTCCACGCGTCGGGGAAATAATGCCGGAAGTTGACGATTCGCCTCACGCCGTGTACTTCAAACAGGTCGGCTACGGCCACTCCGTCCGCATGGCGCTTCTAAAAACAATTCTCACTGCGAAACAAAAGTAGTCCTTCGTTCCAAATATTTCGTGACTTTGATTCCGAGGAGCACAAAGAGTCCTCCGAGGATGTATCCCGCGATAACATCGCTGGGATAGTGCACACCGAGATAAAGTCTGCTAAATCCTACCGCGAAGACAACAATTGTTACTGCGACAATTGCAACATATCTCCAGGCAACTGGTATTGTGTCGTAGAGTAACCAAAGAACGAAGCCATACATCGCAACGGAAAAGGTCGCATGTCCGCTCGGAAATGAATAGGAGGTTTCCACGAATGCATAGAGCGGTGCGCCCGGACGAGGCCGTGCCACGATATCTTTCAAAATAAATGCGACGGCACCGCTTCCGAGGGTGGTCGTACATAGTCCGGCAACTAAAGCCCACCGTTTACGATACGCGAGGATGATAATGATAATGGATGTAATTCCGAGGACCGTTGTCGTACTTGCGAGTTCGGTGACCCACGTGAAAAATTGAACCGGTGAAGGGTCGCGTATTGCGTAGAGTGCCTGCTCAATATGCAGGTCAAACGCCGATATGAAATTCATACAGTGAACAACAGCATAGCATGGGGAATAAAGATAGAGAGCCCCACAATTACCGCAGTCATCGCTGCTGCGAAGACGGCTGCCGCCGCAAGGTCTTTGATTTTTGCTACGTGCGGGTCATGCGTCGGTTGGAATTTATCGCACAATTCTTCAAGCGCGGTGTTAAACAGCTCTGCGACGAGAACGAAACCTATCATGGCTATGATGATAAGAAATTCAACACGAGTAACTCTCAAAAGGTAGGCACACAGGAGCGTCAGCAATGCCCATGTGATATGGAACCGAAAATTGGGCTCTTCCTGCCATGCGATACGAAAGCCCTGGATTGGATATTTAAACTTCTCAATTTTTTGTTTTAAAGACATGAGCAAAGTTTAAAGTCCTGCAAGCGAGATTGCAATATATATTACGGCTACCCCAAGCGCTGTCATTACCGTCGTCCACAGCGTTGGATGACTATGGTGGCTTTCCGGTAGGAGGTCGCTTGCCCCTATATACATGAAAAATCCGCAGAAAATTGCGAGGACGATTCCGAGTGTTTGTTGAGGGACTGAAAAGAAAATGGTTGAGAAAATGCCCAAGACCGGTGCCAGAGCGTCAATTGTGAGCCATCGAAAAGCAGATTGCCTCGTACCCCCGTTTTTTAGAATAAGCCCGACAGTATTTATTCCATCGGAAAAATCGTGCGCAAGAACTGCTACGGCGACAATCGCACCGACTGCTGTTGAAACCTGAAACGAGAGTCCAATTGCGATGCCATCGAGGAAACTGTGAATGGAGAGACTGCCCGCCCCAAGGACACTACGCTCTCCGTGTCCGTTTTCGTCGGTATGAGCGTGGAGCGTTATGACTCTGTCAAGAAAAAGATATGCAACGAAGCCGAGCGCCACGGCGCTTGTGATTGTTGCAACGCTGTAACTGGTACCCGCAAGCGCGATTGATTCCGGAAGCAAATCAAAAAAAGCTACGCCGATTACAGCACCGGCGCTGAACCCTAAAATCAGGTGTAAACGGTCCTTAAATCGCAAAGCGAACAGTCCGCCTAAGAAAGTAGACAAAAACGTTGCAAGCGAAATAAGAAGCAGCACGCTTGAACTATATCAGATATCGGTATAAGCTCACTTTAACTATGGAAAAAGCCAAGAATCTCATACTAAAATGGCCATGGATTACTGGGCTGATTATCGTAGCGGGCGTCGGTGGCTTGTTGTACTTCACGCGTACGAAGACCCCTGCATCGGTAGATTATTCGGTAGTAGAGCGCGGAACCGTGTCTCAAGTTGTCTCCGTGACAGGCTATGTAAAACCATCCAGTGCAGTTAACCTGTCTTTCGAAAAAAGCGGGAGGATTTCGGCTGTATACGCCCGCGTCGGCGATATAGTTGGAGTTGGTGACGCACTCGTCGCTCTCAACGGCAGTGATATCACGGCGCAACTCGCGCAAGCGCAAGCCAACACCAAGGTGCAAGCGGCAAAACTGTCGGAGCTCGAAAACGGAGCGAGACCGGAAGATATCTTGGTTTCGGAAGTGGATGTAGAAAATGCAAAAAACGATGTCGCTAATGATATTAAAAGCGGATATGTAAATTCCGATGATGCGATACGGAACAAAGTTGACCAGCTCTTTTCAAATCCTCGGGGCTCATCTCCTCAATTTAATTTCACCATCAGCAATTCCCAATTAAAAAGTGACATGGAGGTAGACAGGCAAAGAATGGAGTCTCTGCTCGTGTCATGGAACGCCGATATCGCCGGTGTAGCGTGGGTAGGGGATGTAACAGCACTTATAACCGAAACGAAAGGCAACTTGGTCTTGGTTCAAAACTTCTTAGATTTGGTATCGTTTGCAGTTAATGCGCTTCAGCCGAGCTCGACAGTTTCCCAAACAACAATCGATGGATACAAGGCGGCCGTGCTCTCGGGACGGACTAATATCTCAACTTCTCTTGATAACATTACCGCATCGCAGGAAAAATTGCGGACAGCGGAATCAAAGCTAGCGCTTAAAAAAGCCGGAACGGTTAAGGAACAAATTGATGCGCAAGAGGCCGAAGTTGAATCGGCAGAAGCAAGTGCCATGAATTTACAGGCGCAACTTGCGAAAACGGTGATTCGTTCGCCCATTGCCGGTATTGTGACAAAACAGGATGCAAAAGCGGGAGAGATAGCGAGTGCCGGGGTCGTGCTTACCTCGGTTATTTCCGATGCGAAATATGAGATTGAAGCCAATGTCGCCGAAGCAGATATCGCAAAAATAAAAATAGGGAACGAGGCGCAGGTCACGCTTGACGCATATGGAAATGACGTGGTTTTCACTGCGATGGTAACGAGTATTGGCCCTGCAGAAACAATAATTGACGGAGTCCCGACGTACAAAACAACACTTCAGTTTAAAGGAAACGACCAGAGGATAAAATCAGGAATGACTGCCAATACAGATATTTCCGGGGCGAAACGAGACAGCGTCCTGTTTATTCCCGGCAGAGCAATTTCCGGGAGGGGAGCGGCCAAAACGGTGAATGCGCTTGAGGGAGAAACGGTCCGAGAAGTGACTGTTGAAACGGGTCTGCGGGGTTCAAATGGCGACGTTGAGATACTTTCGGGTCTTGCGGAAGGCGACAAGGTCAAAGCGAATTAGTTTTAAGCTTGCAGTTTTCAGTTTTAAGCACCAAGCAAAATCTAGTACTTACCTAGCATTTACTAAAAACTAGAAACTCAAAACTAAAAACTTCCCCCCACCCTATGTCTCTAATGGAAGTGAGGAATCTCGAAATGACGTATAGCGACGAAGATGTCGCGACGCCGGTACTCCGAGGACTTACTTTTAAAATCACTAAAGGGGAATTCGTTACCATTATGGGGCCAAGCGGCTCCGGCAAATCAACACTGCTTCACATTCTTGGGCTTCTTGAACGGCAAAGCGGCGGCGAGTATTTCTTTGAAGACAAACAAACAGGTGAATATTCAGAAGATGAGGTCGCGAGGCTCCGCAACAAGAAATTGGGATTCGTTTTCCAGTCGTTCAATTTATTGCCAAGGACGACTGTGCTTGAAAACGTAAAATTACCGCTGCTGTATTCCGGAATTAAGGAAGAAATGTGGAACAGTATGGCTCGCAAAGCCATAGATGCTGTCGGCTTATCGCATAGATTAGATTTTGAGCCGTCGCAATTATCCGGCGGAGAAAAACAGAGAGTGGCCATAGCTCGAGCGCTTGTAAATAATCCGGAAGTAATATTTGCCGACGAGCCGACAGGGAATTTGGACTCAAAGTCGGGTGAAATCGTTATGGAAATAATCCAAAAACTTCACAATGAAATGGGGCATACCGTAATATTAATTACACACGAGTCATATACAGCGGAATATGCAGAACGAATTATCCGTCTTCGTGACGGCTTGGTGGAAAGCGATACAAAAGTGTTGAATCGCCGAACTGGCAAACTTTTCCAAAAATAACATGTCCCTCTATCACGCAATAAAGATTTCTTTAGCTGGTCTTAAAACGAACAAGATGCGTTCTGCACTCACTATTTTAGGAATTGTCATCGGAGTGACCGCGATAATAATGGTGGTTTCCTTGGGGCAGGGGGCGAAAGACTTGATTTTAGGGCAGATTCAGGGGATTGGGGCGCGAACCATCGGCATCATTCCAGGGCGTCAGCCGAAAGGCCCGACGGATGTTCTGGCGACCCTTACGGCCTCTCTCAAAGAACGCGACCTTGTTGCATTGGGGCGAAAGGAAAACGTACCCCATGCGGCGGACATAATGCCGATTGTTTTTGGAAGCGAGACCGCCTACTATGAGGGGGAGACTTATAGGCCGACAATCTTCGGCGGAACGGAGCTTATGGCCGACATATACGATGCCTACCCCGAACGCGGTAGAAATATAACGGCTGATGATGTGCGTGGCTCTGCGGACGTGGTCGTATTGGGACAAACTGTTGTTGACAAGCTTTCCCCGGACCACGATTTATTTGGCGAGCGTATAAAAATAAAAGGCAGGAACTTTTTGGTGATAGGAATACTCCCGAAGAAGGGCGGTGCCTCATTCATCAATTTTGATGAAATGGCTCTGATGCCTTATACAACAGCTCAAAATTATATTTTCGGCATTAAGCATTTCAATCGTATTGCAATGCGTGCCGACAGTGAAGCAAATGTATCTTCAACTGTGGAGGATGTAAAAACGACACTTCGCGAGTTACACGGAATTACGGACCCCGATAAAGATGATTTCGGAGTTGAGACGCAGGCAGACGCTCTAAAAACAGTTGGAACTATCTTAAACACGCTGACAGTATTTCTTGCCATGGTTGCGGCAATATCCTTGGTCGTCGGCGGAGTCGGCATTATGAATATCATGCTTGTTTCCGTAACCGACCGAACGAGGGAAATCGGCTTGCGGAAGGCGCTTGGCGCGACCAACAAAAATATTCTCACGCAATTCTTGTTGGAAGCGATTATTTTGACGGGCGTGGGCGGCATCGTGGGCATTCTTTTAGGAGCCGGTCTTTCATTTGCAATTTCACTCGTGATAAGCAACGTATTCGGATTGGCATGGAACTTCACTTTTCCAATAGGAGCGGCATTTCTGGGGATAATAATTTCAACTATCGTGGGACTTATATTCGGCCTCTATCCCGCACGGAAAGCCGCCGCCAAAAGCCCGATAGAGGCATTGCGATACGAGTGAGGATTCTTTGCCTGCGTTGATGTGATACAATTTCAAACTAATGTTTATAGAAAATATAATCGCTTGGTTTGACAAAATGTTCCATGACCACGGAGACTTTCTTATAAAAGTATTTTCTGTGATTGTCGCACTCATGCTCCTGGGCCTGTTTTTTCTCGCAACAAAACAATTTCCAACTGGAAATACGTTTAACGAAGTTCAGCAGGGGGCTTAGTGAAGATTACTCCCCTGGTTTCTCCGGTGGCTTTATAGACTGTGCAGGGGTACGTACTGCCGCCTCGGGCACACTGGAATCACCCCTGAGAAGGTATACGTAGTGTTTCCGGACTGCGGAAATCACGTGGGACAATTCAATGAAATCTTTCGGGTCTTGAGCGTCTGCAATGTGCAATCCTCCCGTTGTTTTCTGTTGTGACTTAACTATATTTAATAAATCGTCGACGCCTAAAACCCTGGATTTTAGAGGGTCGCCGTACGGAATTGGCGTTCTGTCGTGAACAGCAAGAATGAGTGCAAATAAACCTACCGCATTCTTTCCGCCACAGGCATTATACAGAGACTCGAGTTTTCTGCCGCAAATACCCGCCGCATCAAGTAGAACCAACGCCTCGATGCCGGGGGACGGACGTTCTTCTCCTGCGCGTGAATCTCTCTCCGGACGAATCCTCTCACCGATTTCCAATATCTTGCGGCACGCCTTTCGCACGTTATCACTACATCCTTCTGTCATGGCCTGGAGCGCCGCTTCCTCATTCATGTACGGCTTAATTTTTCTTTCTGCGTTTTCTAGGTTCTTGGGGAATTTGAGGCCGGCATTTCGTAACTTTGGTGACCTGAGCGACTCGATTGCCCGGGCGACTTCTGTCGGTGGCTTGGACCTTTCTATATTTTTACCGCCCAATACTTTTTGATCTGCCATAGGGACATCATAACATCCGACAAGAAACGCAATATCCCTGTTATCCACACGCATGGTATGATATTCGCACCATGGGAGAGATCGATATTCGCGCAGAACGGCTGAAAAAGCTTAAAAAGCTTAAAGATGCGGGAATGGAGGCGTATCCTGCGGAGTCGCATCGCGATATCAGTATTGCGGATGTACTTGCCGCATTTGAAGAGCTTGAGTCCGGCGGAAAGAAAATACACATTGGTGGACGCATAATGTCCAAGCGAGGGCAAGGCGGAATTATGTTCGCGGACATTTTTGACGGAACTGGTCGTCTGCAAATCGTTCTGCAGAAGACGGAAGTTGAGCAGGCGCTCTACGAGCTTTTCATTGCGTGTGTTGATACGGGCGACTTCATTGAAGTGTCAGGCACTGTATTTAAAACGAAGCGTGGTGAACGCTCGCTCAAGGTTCAAAAGTGGCGGATGCTCTCTAAATCGCTCCTCCCGATTCCCGACGAATGGTTCGGCCTTAAAGACGAAGAAAAGCGCTTGCGCGAGCGAGCTGTAGACATATTACAGAACGAGGAGTTGCGGAAGATGTTTATTCGCAAATCCAAATTCTGGTCTGCATGCAGGTCATTTCTTGAGAAAAAAGATTTTCTGGAAGTTGAAACCCCGGTACTTGAAACTTCACCTGGGGGTGCCGAGGCACGACCTTTTATTACCCATCACAATGCGCTTGATATGGATGTATATCTCCGAATTTCAGCGGGCGAGCTGTGGCAGAAACGTTTGCTTATTGCCGGATTTCCGAAGACATTTGAAATCGGACGGATTTTCCGCAATGAGGGGCAATCGCGCGAGCATTTGCAAGATTACACGCAAATGGAATTTTATCAGGCATATTTCGATTACCGCGGCGGAATGAAATTAGTGCAGGAATTGTACCGGCACTTGGCACACGAGGTCTACAAAAAATACACGTTTATTATCAACGGGCACGAAGTGGACTTTGCGGAAGAATGGAAAACGATTGATTTTGCCGAATCCATAAAAGAGCATTTTGGGATTGACCCCATTAATTGCAGTGCGAAAGAGGCGATAGACGCGGCACGCGAGGCAAAAGTTCTGCCCACTGGCGTGGAGCCGAACAAGGAGCGCTCCATTGACCAGCTTTGGAAGCAGATACGGAAGGGAATTGCAGGCCCGGCATTTCTCGTGGGCGTGCCGATTTTTCTTGAACCCCTTGCAAAGCGCTCGCCTCAAAATCCGAATGTCGTAGAACGCTTTCAGGTTATTATTGCCGGCTCCGAGGTGGGAAAAGGTTTCAGCGAATTAAACGACCCGATTGACCAGCGCAAGCGGTTTGAGGAACAGCAAAGATTGCGCGACAAGGGCGACGAGGAGGCGCAACGGCTGGATTTGGATTATGTGCGGGCGATGGAATACGGCATGCCACCCGCGTTCGGTTTCGGCGTGTCCGAACGCCTCTTTGCGTTTCTTGAGAATAAACCTATACACGAGGCACAACTGTTCCCGCTTCTCCGGCCATTGCCACGAGAAGTTTATTAATCTAACCCCTAGCCCAGGACGCTAGAAGCTAATTCATATGGACCTAACCAAGATTCCGAAGCAGTTCTGTGAAAATATCGCCGTGGCCTTGTCCAAGGAGTATTTCGTTATGAGCATGCTGACAGGAGAATCAGGAGTCACGTACGCTCTTACCCCGCAACACATGAAGAGGCTTTCTCAATACATCTCGTTTCAGATTGCGGAATATGAAAAGCAATTCGGAAAGATTGAGGCCGAATGGACGCCGAATATACAAAGCCCTCTTCAGACGAAAGATATTATTGGTGGAGCAAAAGGCGATAGCGGCAAGAAATAGTTTTCGTGATGCCATCCATGGAAAAGCAGGAGTTTGAGAGTCTTATTGAAGATGGATTCGCGCTATTGCCCGAGTGGGTGCGAAAGAAAATCAAAAACGTTGCAATTTTGGTTGAAGTCGAACCGTCATCGGAAGTCCGCAAACAGGAAGGGCTTGGAGATGATGAGACGCTTCTCGGCCTCTATCAGGGGATTCCTCTTTCTGCGAGAGGCGAGAACTACGGCATAGGTATTACACTTCCGGATACGATAACTCTCTATCAGATGCCTATAGAAGAATGCGCGAAGGAAGACGGGGTTGAAATTAAGAAAGTTATCGCGGATACGATTTGGCACGAATTTGCGCACCATTTCGGCATGGACGAAGAAGAGGTGCAGAAACGGGAAAAAGGGCGGTAACGGAAATGTGATATTATTCCAACATGAGCAAACTCTCTGAAATACTGCGCGCGCGGGGCTACGTATACCAGCATTCAAGCGAAAAACTGGAGGAAATTACCGATGGCGTGAAGCGCACGCTTTATCTGGGTATTGATCCGTCCGCGGATTCTCTGCACGTGGGGCAGTTGCAGGCGTTCCTCGTATTGCGGAGATTTTTGGAAGGGGGTCACAAAGTGATTCTTCTTACCGGCGGCGCCACCGGAATGATAGGCGACCCGAGCGGGAAAAGCGCCGAACGCGCTTTATTGGACGCGGAAACAGTTTCTCGCAATTCGGAAATGATTTCCAAACAGGCGAAACGTCTCTTGGGCAAGGGCGAGTTTACGCTTCTCAATAACGCGGAGTGGCTGGAGAAAATTAAGCTGATAGATTTCCTGCGCGATGTCGGAAAGAATTTCTCAATCAACGCGATGATTCAGCGTGACTTTGTAAAAGAACGCCTTGCGAACGTGGAGCAGGGAATTTCCTACACGGAGTTTTCCTACTCGCTCCTGCAGGCCTACGATTACTGGCATCTGCACAAGAATTACCGGTGCGATGTGGAAGTCGGCGGTTCCGACCAGTGGGGGAATATCGTTTCGGGTGTTGATTATGTTCGGCGCAAAGAAGGCAAAATCGTGTACGGACTTACGTGGCCCCTGCTTGTTGACAGGGCAGGAAAGAAATTCGGCAAAAGCGAGCAGGGAACCATATGGCTAGATTCTGCAAAGACTTCGCCGTTCCAATTCTATCAATTCTGGCTCAATTCAGCCGATGACGCGGTAGAAGAATATTTGCTCAAAATGACGACTGTTTCGGATTTGGAAATCAGAACAATACTTACAGAACACAAAAAGAATCCGGCCGACCGCCACGCGCAGAAAAAACTTGCGTATGAAGCGACGCGGCTTGTGCATGGCGACGACATCGCAAAAATCGCGGAAGATGTTTCTTCTGTACTGTTCGGCAAGAAAGAAGCAAAAGAGTTGAGTGCGAGCGAGCGGGAAATGCTGCACAAAGAAGCGCCCTCGTGCGAAGTACGGCTCGGTGAATCTATGATAGACGTACTTGTGAAAGCGGAACTTGCCAAATCCCGCCGTGAAGCGCGGCAATTTATTGAAGACGGCGCGGTAACCATGAACGGCGCAAAAGTTTCCGGCATTGACAGGGTCATGATGCATGAAGATTTTCAGGACGCCCCCATCGCAACCCTCATGCGCGGCAAGCGCAATGCGGTTGTTTTGACACTAGGTTAAGGATACAAACGGCTCAATTACTGGTAATTGAGCCGTTTGCCGTAATTAGTGTTTATGTTAATGTGTACCCATGAACACTGCTAACAAGGGAAAGGTAAGGACTATAATCTTTAAGGAAGGCGACACCTGGTATGGCGTGGCTCTAGAGTTCAATATTGTGGAATCCGGCGATGATGCTGAGGTTGTGAACTTCAACCTTCAAGAAGCAATACAGGGTTACGTGGAGTCACAAAAAAAGATTAAGGGCTCCCGAGTGTCGCCCCTAAACCAAAAGTCTGACGTTGAATATGAGAAACTTTGGGATAATCTGCACTCCAGTAAACCAATTCCGAGTCCGCTTAAAGTAAAATACTACGGATTTACTAAGGTCTAGGATTCGTGCAGTATGGCCAACAGGGTTTTTAACTGGACATACGACGAAGTCACTACTGTTCTAAAAGATAATGGGTTCAAGTTGAATCACATCAGGGGCAGTCACCATTACTATGTAGGTTATGTAGACGGGCGCATGCACCAAGTGTGCGTAGCGCGACACAGTAGCAAAGTTTTTAAGCCCAGAACGCTAAAAGGAATGATTGCTCAATCAGGTTTGCCTAAGAGTGCCTGGGGACTCTAAGTATCCCTTGCAAAGCAGTGTTTTGGGCGTAATGTTTAATGTATGAAAACGAATTACAAACAATTTCCAGTCGTACTTGCGGTGTTGGATAAATGGTGGATAAATGGTGTCAGGCACGTCAGTGACGCAGGCACGAATAAATGGTGTCAGGCACGTCAGTGACGCTAAAAACGTGGTGTAATGATTTGGTCGTTTTTACAGGGGAAATACACTTTAGATCTAAATCCTGATAGAGTGGGCGGGTGGCAAAGTTTAAAATCAAATCGGATTACAAACCTGATGGGGACCAACCAACGGCTATAAAGGCGCTTGTGGAGGGGTTGAAGGATGGGAAACGGCATCAGACGCTTTTGGGGGTAACCGGTTCCGGAAAGACCTTCACGATGGCGAATGTGATTGAAAAGGTCCAGAAACCCACGCTTGTCATTGCGCACAACAAAACGCTTGCCGCACAGCTCGCGGCAGAATATCGGGAATTCTTTCCCGAGAATGCCGTGCACTATTTTGTTTCTTACTACGATTACTACCAGCCCGAGGCGTACATGCCTATTAGCGATACGTATATAGAAAAGGAAGCGCAAATAAACGAGGACATTGAACGATTACGGCACGCGGCGACGCAGGCCCTGCTCACGAGAAAAGACGTGATTGTGGTCGCTTCCGTATCTTGCATCTACGGCCTCGGGAGCCCGTTGGAATACGAGAAAATCAATTTGAAAATAACAAAAGGCGAGACGCTTACGAGAGCCGCCCTCATGCGCCGGCTCATAGCGATGTATTTTGAGCGCGTGGCGGGCGACCTCTCGCCGGGAACTTTCCGCGCTCTCGGCTCGCGCGTGGAAATAATGCCCGCGAACGAAAGAATTATCAGGCGGATTGATTTGACGGGCGGCGGTGTTTCCAAAATTGAAGAAATAAATGCAATAACACGGGAGGGTATAGGCACGCTTCCGTCCACGTTCGTCTTTCCCGCAAAGCACTATGTGACGCCAAAAGATGTGCAGGAATTGGCTCTTGCGGATATGGAAATTGAACTGAAGGAACAGCTGAATAGATTTGACTCTGCGGGAAAGATACTGGAAGCGGAACGATTGAAGCGCCGGACAAGGCAGGATATATCCATGATTCGCGAATTCGGTTTTTGCAACGGGATTGAAAATTATTCCCGCCATTTTGATAGGCGCAAATCCGGCGAACCTCCACACACACTGCTGTCATATTTTACAAAAAATGCGGGGAGTGCCGACGGGTTCCTCACCATCATTGATGAATCGCACGTTACTGTTCCTCAAATCGGCGGAATGTACGCGGGGGACCGCGCCCGCAAGGATATGCTCGTGGAACACGGATTCCGGCTTCCGAGCGCCGTAGACAATCGCCCGCTTAATTTTGCAGAATTCCAAGAGCGTGTAGGGCAGACAATTTACACCAGTGCCACGCCAGGCGTTTATGAATTGGGGCACAGTGGCAAGCCCATAGAGCAGGTGATTCGCCCGACCGGCCTCGTGGATCCGGAAGTTATCGTAAAACCAATCATAAGCGCAGCACCAAGGACGGTCCTTGGTGCTGAAGGACCGTCCTTGGTTCTCGAATATCCCGGTCAAGTCAAAGATTTCATCGCGGAAGCGGAAATTGTTACCAAACGCGGAGGCAGGTCAATGGTTACTGTACTTACAAAAAAGATGGCGGAGGATTTGTCTGCATTTCTGACTGAAAAGAAAATCAAATCGCGCTACATACACTCCGATGTAAAGACGATAGAACGCATTGAAACTCTGACTGATTTTCGCAAAGGCGTGTTTGATGTGCTCGTGGGGGTAAATCTTTTGCGTGAGGGATTGGACCTGCCCGAAGTAGAACTTGTAGGAATTATGGATGCCGATAAGGAGGGATTTCTGCGCTCGGAAACATCCCTTATCCAGACCATCGGGCGCGCCGCGCGCAATGTGCTGGGGCGCGTGATTCTCTACGCCGATAATTCTACAGGCTCTATGGAGCGCGCAATAAAGACGACAAATGAGCGTCGTGACCGGCAAATTGCGTATAATACAAAGCACGGCATAACGCCTAAGACGATAAAGACCCGTATCAAAGATATTGTCGGCGATATCGTGGCGGCGCGCCGAAGAGCGGTGTTTGACCTCGCAAAACTGGACTCTGCCGCTTATGCGGGGACGAAAGCGAGTCTCATAGCCGCCAAACGCAAGGAAATGCACGAAGCCGCGAATAATCTGGATTTTGAGACTGCGGCACTGTTGCGGGATGAGATTCAAGAGCTTGAGAAAGGTAAACGGAAACAGTCAAAATAATATGACAATAAGCATCCAAGAAAATGTGCCCTTAGCGCCCTTGACTACGTTTAAAATCGGCGGGCCTGCGAAGTATTTTGTAGATGTCCGAACGGAAGATGAAATGCGGGAGGCTATTCTGTGGGCGAAGGGAAAGGAAATTGCCTTTGTTATACTTTCCGGCGGAAGCAACATTCTTGTTCCCGACAAAGGGCTAAACAAACTCGTCATTCACATGACAAAAGGTGCGTTCGCGATTTCCGAACGCGTATTAGAAGCGGACGCCGGATGTAATTTGCTTGAACTGATCCGCGCCGCGAGTGAGAAGAATTTGGGCGGATGGGAAAAGCTAGCGGGTATCCCAGGCACAATTGGTGGCGCCATGCGGGGTAATGCGGGCGCGTTCGGTACGGAGATTAAAGATTTTCCGATTAAAGTTCGCGCGCTGAATTCTGCGACTGCGGAAATCAGGGAGTTCCCAAATGCCGGTTGTGACTTCTCGTACCGGCACAGTTTCTTTAAAGATAATCCCGAATGGATTATTACCAATGTCGCCATTGAGCTTCGGGGCGTGGATAGCTCGGATGGAAGCCGCCTGATTGAGGAAACTATAGCAGAGCGCGAAAAACGTCACTTGCAAAATGTTCGGGCCGCGGGTTCTTATTTCATGAATCCTGTCGTGTCGCGCGAGGTGCAAGAATTGTTTGAAACAGACCAAAATCAGAAATCCCGAGAAAACCGCGTTCCTGCCGGCTGGCTTATTGATAAGGCGGGGATGAAAGGGGTAAAAATCGGCGGGGCAATCGCAAGCCTCCAACACCCTAACTACATCGTGAACGAGGGAGGCGCTACCGCACGCGAAGTTAAACAACTGGCGGAGGATATTAAGAAAGCTGTGGAGGTAAAGTTCGGTGTGCAGTTGAAAGAAGAGGCGGTTATCCTTTCTTGATTAATTCTCTGTAAACTGTAGTCTGTAAACTGTAAACTACCCTTATGGAACCGCTTGCAGTGAGAACGCACGAAAAAATGAAGGAAGTTTTGATGCATCCGGATGCAACGGGGCCAGCGGTTCATTACTACATGATTCGCGGAGGTTCCGAAAAACGGAATATCACGGTCTGGGAAAGCGGCACCGTGGGTGGTGAATACATAAAAACATACGGCCACTATCACGTAGGAAATTTGGATGAGACGTACGTAATTCTTGAGGGAGAGGGAATCGCGCTCTTGCAAAAACTTGTGGACGAGAATGGCGTACCTCAAATAGACCGCGTGGAGGAATTTAAGGCAATCAAAGTAAAGGCGGGCGATTCGGTGTATATGCCTGCCGGATATGGTCATTTGGTGGTAAATACGGGGAAGACGTGGCTTGTAACCTCTGATGATAGCCCTGTTTTGGGGGCGAACGACTCCGCCTCAATGCCGGGGCATGCGGACTACGAAATGGTCAAAAAAATGCGCGGCTTTGCATATTATGTTGTTGAGAAAGACGGCGCGCCTGCGCTCGTGCGTAATCCGTTGTATAAGGAGATCCGCTCGGAAGACTTGGACAGTATTCCTCTGTCGTAACTTTGCCAGAATCCTCGTTTGTGGTAGCCTACGCACTGACAAATAACGCTAAAGGAACTTCCATGAAAAGGCAGTTCAGTCTGTTCGTCCTGCCAGGGATGCTGTTGGCAGTGGTGTTAGTAGTAATGTTCTTTGTACAGCGTGTGCACGGCTTTTTCGTGGAATCTCTTTGGTACGACAAGATCATGCATTTCACTGGTGGGGCCGGAGCATGCATTTTGGTGTTCTTGGTACTCGCCAATTGCCCCGCACGTTTCAGGTGGGCAATTCTACGCTTCGGTCTTCCGTTAGCCGGAGTGGCGTCTGGTCTGCTCGTCGGTTTAGGGTGGGAAAGATTGGAGAGAATCTTCCTTATCATTACGGACTATGTACCGCAGGGCAATTGGGACACTTTTTTTGACGTCGTCTTTGATTGCTTCGGCGGGTACATCGCTGGAAAACAATACCAGAGAATCTGGCGATGGCAATAGTAAGGCGGGGGAAGGCGGTGAGCCACCTCCGCCTTTTCCTTTTATGCCAAGATGCTATATTGCTCCGTACCAACCCCTAGCGTAAAGCGGGGGATGGTTTGCGTTATATGTCCAAACCAAACGAAAATCGGGAGGATGGAAGCAAAATCATTGTTAAAGGTGCAAGAACCCACAATTTAAAGAATATCTCGGTAGAAATACCGCGGAATAAAATGGTTGTGTTTACGGGGCTTTCCGGCTCGGGGAAGTCATCTTTGGCGTTTGACACCATTTTTGCCGAGGGCCAGCGCAAGTATGTGGAATCACTTTCGGCATATGCCCGCCAATTCTTACGCCAAATGCAAAAGCCGGATGTGGACGAGATAACAGGCCTTTCTCCTGCCATTTCAATAGACCAAAAATCGCGCTCCAACAATCCGCGTTCCACGGTAGCCACCATCACGGAAATCTATGATTATTTGCGCGTTCTTTATGCGCGAGTAGGCAAACCGCACTGCATAACCTGTGGGCGCGAGGTTAAAAAACATACAAACGAAGAAATTCTTGAATCCGTCTTAAAAATTGTAGATAGCGCAAGAAAACACCAAACTGAGCCATTGAAACCCACGAGGTTTCACCTCGTGGGTAAAGCAAAGGAGAAATCTCTCACAAGGAATGTTTCGCTTGCAAAAGTCACAATCACGTCGCCTGTCGTCGTCGGACGAAAGGGTGAGTACTACCAAATGCTTTACGATTTGCTTAATAAAGGATTTGAGAAGGTAATTGTGGATGGGGAAGAGAAAAAACTGAGGGAGCGGATAATGATGGAGAAAAACAAGAAACATGACATAGACGTCGTAGTGGACGAAATATTCGTTTCTGAATTTACCGATGATGCAAAGGCCGCGCGCGAACGCGCATCTGAAGCGATCGAAAGAGCTCTTCACGAATCGGACGGATTAGTAAAGATAATAGATGCCGACGGTGCGTCGCACATCGTATCGGCGAAATTCATGTGCCCGTACGACGGTTTTTCTTTTCCTGAAATTGAACCGCGTCTCTTTTCTTTCAATTCCCCGCATGGAGCGTGCCCCGCGTGCAACGGGCTTGGTTCCAAGTATTTCTTCGGCGACGAGCCGTGCGATGTTTGCAACGGCTCGCGCCTCCGGCCGGAGGCATTGAGTGTATTCATAGGTCGGCAAAAAGCAGAAGGCACTAGTGAGAAAACTGGCATGAACATTGTTGACGTTACAACATCGTCCATAGACGATGCCCAGAAATTCTTTGACGGGCTCAAGCTCACAAAAAAGGAAGAGGAAATATCGCGTGTTGTCATTAAGGAAATATTGAGTCGTCTGCGGTTCATGCAAAATGTCGGCATTGAATACCTGACGCTTAATCGAAAGGCGAACACACTCTCCGGCGGGGAAGCTCAGCGTATCCGCCTCGCCTCGCAATTGGGCTCCGGTCTTGTTGGTGCCTTGTACGTATTGGACGAGCCGACGATAGGATTGCACCAGCGCGACAACGACAAATTGATTGAAACGCTCAAGCATCTGCGTGATATCGGCAACACCGTCATCGTGGTGGAGCACGACGAAGACACGATTTTCGCTTCGGATTACATCGTTGATTTGGGGCCTGGTGCGGGTATTCATGGAGGAAACGTGGTCGCGCATGGTTGGCTGGACGACCTGCTTACGGCGAAAACAAATAAATCTGGCTCGCGCACCCTCTCATATCTGCGCGAGGAGGTCTCAATCACAGCACCGGAGAAACGCCGGACGGCGGATAGGGGAAAGATAAAAATCCGCGGGGCAAATAAGTTCAACATTCAAAATCTCAACGTGGATATTCCACTCGGCAAGCTCGTGGCGATTACCGGTGTATCCGGCTCGGGCAAATCTTCCTTTCTTTATGAAATATTGCACCGCAATTTCCTTGCGCGATTTGATAAACGATATCGCACGGCAAAAATATATAACTGCAAAGAATTCAGCGGGACAGAATATCTCGCGCGCTCTATTTTGATAGACCAGTCGCCCATAGGGCGCACGCCACGTTCAAATCCAGCGACATACACGGGCGTATTCACGCACATTCGTGACTTATTCGCTATGAGCGAGGAGGCGCGCGCGCGCGGATGGGGGCCGGGGCGTTTTAGTTTCAATGTGAAAGGCGGGCGTTGCGAGGTGTGCCAAGGCAACGGCCTTGTCGCCGTGGAAATGCACTTTTTGCCGACGGTCTATGTCACCTGCGACATGTGCAACGGCAAACGATTCATGAAAGAAACTTTGGAGGTTAAATACAAAAAGAAGAGTATTTACGACGTACTCTCCATGACCGTAGAGGAGGCTCTGACATTTTTTGAAGACGTTCCGGCAATTTCTGACCGTTTGAAGACACTTTCTGATGTCGGGCTGGATTATCTTGAACTCGGACAAAGCGCGACAACACTTTCCGGTGGGGAAGCACAGAGGGTGAAAATAGCGTCGGAACTGTATCGCCCGCTTTCTGCAAAGACCATTTATCTTTTGGATGAGCCGACAGTCGGACTTCATTACGACGATGTGCAGAAGCTCATAGATATTCTCCAGAAGCTGGTGGAAAGAGGGAACAGCGTGGTCGTGATTGAGCACAATCTGGATGTCTTAAAATGCGCCGACTGGATTATGGACATGGGACCCGACGGCGGAGCCGGGGGCGGGAAAATCGTAGCACAGGGAACACCTGAAGAAGTCTCTAAAACTGATGGCTCGCATACCGGATACTATTTGAAACGAGTGCTCAGGAAAAAATGAAGCCGGACCGAAAAGAGAGGTCCGGCTAGCTCGTGAGAACCAGAGACGGCCCCAGCCCGTAGCCGACAAACCCCTATATCTCGGCAGGCCAAGCAGACATCGCTTGGGAATTGTGCGCTCGCATGGTTTCAAGCTAGACAGATACTATCAGAGGTTCGGAAAAATGGAAATTAGACCTCGGATTTGTTTCGGTACATGCTCACAGATTCGGATTTTAATTGCGCAGGATTCATCTCGGAAAATGCTACGATAAAACTCTCGGCGAGTTGGCGGTTGGTGATGAGCGGAATATTCATATCAACTGCTTTTCGACGAATGATGTAGCCGTCGGCGGCCTCGCGGCCGAAATTACGGCCAGGAATGTTAATTATCAGATCAATGCCATCGTTATCTAACAGCGAACCGACACTCGGCTCTTTTTTTGTACCGATTTTGTACACCTTCTCACACTCAATTCCATTCTCTCGCATGAAATCAGCCGTGTGTTCGGTCGCAAAGAGTTTGAAATTCATTTTCGCTAGTTCGCGAAGCGCGGGAAGCAACTTCACTTTGTTTTCTTCCTTGCCGAGAGATATCAGAATGTTCTTCTTCGGCAATCTAAAACCGGCCGAAAGCATGGATTTTATAAGCGCTTCGGCAAAGGAGTCCCCGAAACATGCAACTTCTCCGGTGGAGGCCATTTCCACATTTGAAACAGGGTCGGCGCCTTTGATGCGCGCGTATGAGAATTGCGGAGACTTCACGGCTACGAAATCCAATTCAAGCGTTCTGTAATCCCCACTAACATCTTCTTTAAGCATCGCGCGCGTCGCTATATCTATAAAGTTGTAGCCGGTCACTTTTGAGACAAATGGGAAACTGCGCGATGCTCGCACGTTGCACTCAATAACCTGCAAGTGATTCTCTTTTGCCAAGAATTGAATATTAAACGGACCGGTAATTTGCAGCTCTTTTACGATTCCTTTTGTGACGTGCTTGGCACGGCGGATTGTTTCCAGATATGTGCGCTGGGGCGGGAGCACAACTGTCGCATCGCCGGAATGTGTGCCGGCGTTTTCCACATGCTCTGTGATTGCATAGATGACAAGTTTCCCGTGCGAGGCCACGCCGTCTATTTCAATCTCCCGCGCGTTTTCAATGAATTTTGAGATGACGACCGGATGCTCCGTGGAAATGTCTACTGCCTTTTTGAGATACCGCAGAAGCGAAGGTTCGTCGTATGCGACGCTCATGGCAGAGCCGGAGAGCACGTATGAGGGGCGTACGAGGACAGGATACCCAAGCTTGAGAGCCGCCTTCGCTGCCGCTTTGTGAGTAGTAAGTTCTACCCATGCCGGCTGGTCAATCGCAAGCCGGTCAAGCAATTTTGAGAACGTGTGCCTGTCTTCCGCACGGTCAATATTTTTCGGGCTCGTACCAAGAATCTTCACTCCGCGGGAGTGGAGGGGGAGCGCGAGATTGTTCGGAATCTGCCCGCCGGTTGAAATCACAACTCCTTTCGGCTTCTCAAATTCATAAATATCCAGAACGCGCTCAAGCGAAAGTTCTTCAAAATACAGCCGGTTGGACATGTCGTAATCCGTGGAAACAGTTTCCGGATTTGAGTTAATCATTATCGTCTCGTATTTATTTTCCGCGAGCGTCTTCAAAACCTGCACGCTGGACCAATCAAATTCAACCGACGACCCGATGCAGTACGGCCCGCTTCCCAAAACCACGACACTATTTTTGCCGTGCACCACGTCGCTCTTTGTTCCGTTATACGTTATGTACAGATAATTTGTCTGCGCAGGGAATTCGCCTGCCAACGTGTCTATCTGCTTTATAACAGGAAGCACTTTCAGACGCTTTCTCTCTTTGCGTACCCTATCCTCCGTGCTTTTTGTAAGTGTGGCGATTTGAATATCGGAAAAACCGAGCTTCTTAGCCCCCAGAATAGTTTTTCTATCAAGGTGAGACCTTGATATCTTTTTTGCGCAGAGGATGATGTTTTGCATTTTTTCCAAGAACCACGGATCAATGCCGGATGCGGTAGAGATTTTCTTCGTGCTAACTCCTGCGCGTAGCGCCTCTGCCAGTGCAAAAATCCGGCGCGTGGTTGGATGCTTGATTTCATCCATATAATGGGGGATGCGGAAATTGCCGTTTTTATGCGCCGTGAATCCATCTGCGCCGATGGAAAGCATGCGAATCGCTTTTTGTAGGACTTCTTCAAAACTTCTTCCAATCGCCATCACCTCGCCCACACTTTTCATTTCGGTGCCGATTTGCGTAATTGCATTTTCAAATTTGGTCAAATCCCAGCGGGGCATCTTAAGAACGATGTAATCAAGAGCGGGCTCAAAACATGCGGTCGTGGTTTTTGTGACAGAATTTTTTAGTTCCGGCAAAGTGAATCCAAGTGCGAGCTTGGCCGCGATGAAGGCAAGGGGATAACCCGTGGCCTTTGAGGCGAGAGCAGAGGAGCGGGAGAGCCGTGCATTTACTTCAATCACGCGGTAATCGCCCGTCTTCGGATTAAGCGCGTATTGAATGTTGCATTCTCCGACGACGCCAAGATGACGGATTGTTTTAATCGCGATTTCGCGCAGGCGGTGGTACTCCTCGTTGGAAAGCGTCTGCGAAGGCGCAACGACAATGCTTTCGCCTGTGTGAATTCCCATAGGGTCAATGTTTTCCATATTGCAAACGGAAATGCAGTTGTCGGCGCAGTCGCGCACGATTTCATATTCCACTTCTTTCCATCCGCATAAATCTTCTTCAATCAAAACCTGCGGGCTGGATTTGAATATTTCTGTAAGTCTTTGTGAGAGTTCGGCAGGCGTGCGAATTATTCCGGAGCCGAGGCCCCCGAGAGCAAACCCTGCACGCACCATTATTGGGTAGCCGATTTTTTGCGCAGCTTTTTGCGCATCCGCAATGCTTCTCGCCGCGAAACTGCGCGCGGTCTTCACACCGATTTCCTGCAGGCGCTTCACGAATAACTCGCGGTCTTCCGTGTCCCTTATTACTGACACAGGAGTTCCGAGTACACGCACTTTATATTTCGTCAGAATTCCTTTCTCTTGAAGCTCAAGCCCGAGGTTGAGCGCAGTCTGCCCGCCGAAGCCGAGCAATATCGCATCCGGCCGTTCCTTCTTTATTACTTGAAGTGCAAATTGCAGAGTGAGAGGCAAGAGATAGACGGCATCCGCCAGCCCTTCATCCGTTTGAACTGTCGCAATATTAGGATTCATGAGCACCACGCGTACACCCTCCTCTTTGAGTGCTTTGATCGCCTGTGTTCCCGAATAATCAAATTCGCCTGCTTGGCCGATTTTCAGGCCTCCGGAGCCAAGAAGAAGAACTTTTTCCACTTTTTCCATACGGTGATCGATTTAATGATTTCGTAATCCCCCTAAATATTAAGGGTTTCGTAAACCCTTAATATTTAGAACGAAATCGTCAAAAATCCAAGCGGTGTCCGTTGGCCCCGGGGAAGCTTCAGGATGAAATTGCACCGCCCGCCACGGTTTTGTTCTGTGTTTTATTCCCTCCACGCTCCCGTCGTTTGCGTTCGTAAACCATACTTTCCAATCCGCAGGAAGAGATTTTGCGTCTACGGCGTAGCCGTGATTCTGCGAGGTTATGTAACACCGATGAGTCTCGGTATCTATGCACGGCTGATTTTGCGAACGGTGTCCGTATTTGAGTTTGTACGTAGTGGCGCCGGCCGTAAGCGCAAGAAGTTGCGTGCCAAGGCAAATACCGAGAATTGGTTTATTGGAAATCATAGCTCTACGCAAATTTGCGATTGTTTCCTCACATTGTTGCGGGTCGCCTGGGCCGTTGGAAATTACGATGCCGTCGTATGTATCATTCGTGAAATCGTAATCCCATGGTACGCGCACGACTTTTGTCTCCGGCCGCATAAGCGAGCGCAGAATATTTTCTTTCGCTCCGCAATCCACAAGAACAATGGTCGCAGGACCATCGCCATACGTTTCCGGTTTCTTGATACTCACCTGTGCCACGAGATTTTCTTCATTGGGGTCAACGAAATCTAATGCAGTGAGGCGTCGCCTCACTGCATTAGCGGGATTGGCGTCTAGGACGCCCAACATTATGCCGTGTTCTCGGAGTTTTTGCGTGAGCGCACGGGTGTCAATGCCGGTTATTGCCGGGACCTTTGAGCGTTTTAGCCATTCCGAGAGCGACTCGCGCGCGGCGTGATGCGAATAATTTTCCGAATATTCCGCGACAACAAGTCCGGCCGCGTGTATTTTTGCCGACTCAAAGAATCCCTTGTCGGGTACCCCGTAATTGCCTACGAGCGGATAACTCAACACAAGTATTTGCCCTGTATATGAGGGGTCGGAAAGACTCTCCACATAACCGACCATTCCTGTGTTGAAAACAACTTCGCCCGCGGCCGGTACATTGGCGCCGAAGCTTTTGCCCTCAAACACTGTGCCGTCTTTTAGAGTTAATTTCATAATTCATTGGATCCGCCGTCGCTAAAGCTATGGCGGACTACTCTCGCAAGAAAATGCCCGCTGGAAGCGGGCAAAGGGGGAGAGTAGAAAAATACACCCTTGCGGGTGTTCTTCTTTGTGCGCTCTTGGGGGTTCATCAAAAGTAGATTGTACACCTGCTATGGAGAAAATCAAGGGCGACGTGCCCGAGTTCAATATAGAAGTGCACAGAAAGTACATTAAAAGTAATGTAAGAAAGACAGTGATGGTGCTGTTTCACCATTGTGTAGTAGGGCCATATGCGAGCCCATTTCCTAAAGGAGAAAATCGCGATGTTATTACGTAAATTCACGCTGTTCGTTGACAGAAGCATGGTTGGTACAGTTGAGGCCGATCCCAAGGCTGGCCCTGCTTACATGAAAATTAGTGAATTTGTCGGAGATATCTGTCGCTTTGCGGCTGTGTATGAGGGGATGTCGCCCGAAGACAGGCTCAAAGATCACCTCCCGCATGATCAAGATACGGCAGAAATACGATCTGCGTTTCGTATGGCATACCGAATTGAATGTGTCATATCGGCACACAATGCGACGCACTTCCGCGCAGGTGTGAAATTTTATAGGCGAGGGGAAAAGGTTTCCTTCCACTTCCTCTACCTATGGGTTCGAATGTGCGATGGTACTACGTCCTGGGACTTGGGACGGTTTTGATCCTGGCTCGCTCACCGCCGACCGCCGAACTGCAGAACCGCCTCACGGCTTCTCGGTGAGGCGGTCTTCTGTTTTGTGCGGATTCCATACTCCATACAAGACATTTCATACTCCATACTTTCTCACCTATACTAGGCCAATGACCCGCAAAGAGTTGAGCAAATACAAGCTTCCGGATAGCCCGGGGGTTTATTTCTTTAAATCTGGGAGGAAAATCCTGTATATAGGAAAAGCCACGTCACTGCGCGACCGCGTGCGGAGTTATTTCTCTGTAAATCTTGCGGATGCGCGAAGTAGCGTGATTGTGGCGATGATTGAGGAGGCAGGGTCTATTTCTTGGCAAAAGACTGACTCCGTTCTTGAAGCGCTGATTCTTGAGGCCAACCTGATAAAGCGGCATCAGCCAAAGTACAACACCGACGAGAAAGACGACAAAAGTTACAACTACCTCGTCATAACGAAGGAGGATTTCCCACGCGTTTTAGTAGTACGTGGGAGGGAACTGTTTGGACAAGATAAATCCCGACGCTTCGGTCGGGACCCCAACTCCACGTCGGGGCTATCCACTGTCTTCGGTCCCTATCCCCAAGGAGGTTCCCTGAAAGAAGCGCTGAAAATCGTCCGCAAAATATTTCCATTCCGCGATAAATGTACTCCGTGTGATATCCATGGAGATACGCTATTGTCTAATTCGCACGAATTAGCCGATAGCAATACGAGACGGCGAGGAGACACCTCTCAAGCGAAGAGCCACTTAGCCTGCAAACCTTGTTTCAACCGTCAAATCGGATTATGCCCGGGCGTATGCAGTGGGGAAGTAAATCAGAAAGAGTATGCGCGAATCATTCGGCACATCAAGACGCTTTTTTCCGGAAAGGTGAAGACGTTGAAACAAACGCTTGAGCGCGAGATGCAAGCGGAAGCAAAAGCGGAAGCGTATGAAAAGGCGCAAGAACTCCGCCGGCAGATTTCCGCGCTTGAACACATCCGCGATGTGTCGCTCATCAAAGACGAAAGCAATATCTCTCCCCGTAGAATTTGCTTATCGGCTAATTCGCGCGAATTAGCCGATGGTGGATTATTTAATATATCCGGCGACCCTTCGGCTCCGCTTAGCGCAAACATTCGCATTGAGGCCTATGACGTGGCACATACATCAGGCACTGAAACGGTTGCAGTGATGACAGTAATAAACAATGGCGAGCCTGAAAAAGAGTCGTACAGAAAGTTCAAAATCAAAACGGCGAAGAATGATGACGTTGGTGCGCTGAAAGAAGCGCTTTCGCGCAGGCTCGCGCACAATGAATGGCCTTTTCCGCGCGTGTTTGTGGTGGACGGAAACATCGCGCAATTACGAACGGCCACAAGTGTGCTCAAAGGTGCTGGTATTATGATTCCCGTAGTTGCCGTAGTAAAAAACGAATTCCATAAACCGGAACGCTTGATAGGCGATGCAAAGGCCATTGAAACATGCGGAAAGGAGATTTTGTTAGCCAATCAAGAAGCGCATCGCTTTGCGGTTGCATATCACCGAAGGCGGCTGTGCATTCGCAAATAAAGTCCGCATAGTACAAAATCGTTAGCATGCAAGAAGAAAATTTCGGAAAGGTAAGTTATGTAATAGATAATCGGCGGAGAATAAAGGAAAAGGAGAAAAGGGCCGCTATGGATATCCCTCATCCGGCATTAACAGTCGTGAAGGATGCCGCAATATCTGCAGAAGAAATAACTCCGACTGAAGCTTTTTCAATCGCTAGCGGTATTATTGCCACCTCCAATAAAAGTGGCTTTGCGGAATATATCGGGCACAAACAAAAGAGCCTTAGTTCTGGCGAACATTTCTTAGCGCTCGTACTTCTCAATAATCCTCAAAACATACTCGAACAAGAACTTAGGGCGGAGCGTCGACAAGCAAGGGAACTGAAAAGGCTAGAAATCTTTGACGCTCTGAACGAATATAAAAAGAACTCTGTTCACATTATCACCCCAAAACTTGTTGCTGCCGCAGAAGAATGTGTTAGACGTTTGGCAGGAAATATAGAAAAGAAATGATATAATTCACCGATGTCGCGCATTATCGTCGGAGTGTTACGAGGAGGGACGTCTAAGGAATATAATCTTTCTCTTAAGACCGGAGCGGCGATTCTTTCGTCGCTTCCGGAAGAGAAGTACGAGGTGCGGGATATTCTGGTAGACAGGGGTGGGGTGTGGCATTCGCGGGGGATTCCTGTGGATTCTTCGCGCGCGCTCGCGCAAATAGATGTCGTGCTGAACGGCCTTCACGGCGGGGTGGGTGAGGACGGGACGGTTCAGAGATTGTTGGACAACGCGGGCGTCGCATACGCGGGTTCCCGCGCACATGGCGCATGGCTTTCGCTCAATAAAATCCGCGCCCGCGAAGTCTTGCAGAAAGCGGGTATCCGCATGCCGCGCGGAGTTTCGTTTACCTTAAGCAACGGCCTCAACACTGCAGAAATGGCACAGGCAGTTTTCTCACAATTCGGACCTCCATACATTGTCAAACCGCAAAGTGAGGGGGCATCGTACGGCATCCGTTATGCATTGCACTTGCTTGAATTACCGGACGCAATAGGCGATGTGTTGGACGAATACGGCGCGGCACTCATTGAAGAATATATTAAAGGCGACGAAGTCAGCGCCGGTATCATTGCGGATTTCCGCGGGCTGGAATTATACGTTTTGCCGCCCGTGCACGTAAAACTTCCCGGGGACGCACGTTTTCTTGATTCTTCGCATCATGAAGATGCGCTCGCACAGCATGTGTGCCCGAGCAATTTTACGCACGCTGAAAAGCGGGCGATAGAAGAAATGGCGCGCATGGCGCACCGCGCGCTCGGCCTCTCGCATTTCTCACGCGCCGATATCATCAACACGCGCCGAGGCCCGTACCTGTTGGAAGTGAACGCTTTGCCGGGGCTTTACGCCGGAGCATCGTTTCCTGTAATGTTAGAAGCCGTCGGTTCCTCAACGCAAGAATTCCTTGAGCACGCTATTGCGTTGGCACAGCAAACATAAAATATGGCTGTGGACCGGAGAGGAATCGAACCCCCGACCTTCTCATTGCAAATGAGACGTTCTACCACTGAACTACCGGCCCAGTGCAAAGCAATGTATCATAATGTTCCATGAACCGCACTTTTTTTGAGCAGGTCTCGCAAATCATAAGTAAAACAGTGCAAAATGTGACCCTGGTGACTGTGACAAAAAGCGTGAGAATAGATGAAACGAACGAGATTATCAGAGCGGGAGTAACAGCTATCGGCGAAAATAGGGTTGAGGATTTTGAAAAGAAAAATTCGCACCTGCTCCCAGTAGAAAAGCATTTCATCGGTAAGATTCAATCGCGGAAGATAAAAAGAATTGTTCAGTTGTTTGACGTCATTCAATCGGTCGGTTCCATTGAGTATTTGGAAAAGATTGAAAAAGAGACGTTAGCACAAAGAAAGCCAATAAAAGTTCTGTTGCAATTTAATATTTCGGGAGAAGAACAGAAGGGCGGTTTCGACCAAAAGAATCTTGAACAAGTAATCCAAGCAATCTTAAGTGATTCACTACCGGCTAATTCGCACGAATTAGCCGGTAAGAGTGAATCTATTTCAACGAATCATTATGTAAACATAATCGGCGTAATGGGCATGGCAACAGACACAAAAGACACCGAGGTCGTGCGGAGGCAATTCCGCCTGCTTAAAGATATCAGGGATGCATTGCGTGCAAAGTTCCCTGACATAACCGAGCTATCCATGGGAATGTCTAATGATTACAAAATCGCGCTTGAGGAAGGCGCGACGATGTTAAGAATCGGTCGTGCATTCTTCAACAATTAGGTCGTTTTCTTGCATTACTACAGACTACGTACTACTGACTACTAACTTGAGTTGCGCATTTTCTGCTGTGGGGTACTATGTTGTCGTAATGTAAGTTTTCCATAGCTTGAGTAGGTTCTATTTAGACCAAGGGAAGCGAGGAAAGGTTGGTTTACATTTTTAAACTAAACACAAAAACAAAATCAAAGATTCATGGCAAAGAAACTATACGTCGGTGGGTTGCCTTACAGCACTACCGATGCAGAACTCAAGGACGCTTTCTCGCAGGCAGGAACCGTTGCATCAGCCGTCATCATCATAGACAAGATGAGCGGCCGTTCAAAGGGATTCGGCTTCGTGGAAATGTCTTCCGACGAGGAAGCACAGAAGGCGATTGAGTTGATGAATGGTAAGGATTTCGGAGGACGAACGCTCACCGTGAACGAGGCTCGCCCGATGGAGGAGAGACCACGACGCGATTTCCGGGGTGGCGGTGGCGGCAGCAATGACCGCGGCGGCTACAGTGGAGGCGGTCGCGACAGCGGAAGAAGTTGGTAATTTCCCACTTTTTCAATTAAACAGCCCGCGGGAAACCGCGGGTTGTTTTTGTTTGTGATATCCACATCATCATAGGAGTAAATTGATGTTTATGCGTCATACTGTACGTATGTTGAAATATCGTTCTCTCTTCGGCTGGGGAGTCTCTATTTACGCTATTGTGCATATGGTATGGACCGGATTTCTTAGTTATGAATTTGTTGATGGAACAGCGCCTCACATTGCGATACTTCTGGTCCTGTCTGTGATAGCGGCCATCGCAGGCAGCTCGCTTCATTTCTCAACATGGAAAGACATTCTCCCGTATTCACTGACGTGGGGATTATGCATGGCAATACTGAACACCATCATGTCATGGCCATTTATTGCATGGGGCGTCTTTGTGGAGCCGTACGTCTGGATGAGTTATGTGCTCGTTATTATCGTTCCGTTATTTTTTGCGAGAGGAATTGCAATAACAGACGAGATATCAAAGTGGCACACATAGGCATATATGCAGGATGCAGAGAGCGCTGTGATGTTACCCGACACGAGCTCGCGGTTCGGATTTCTTCACGTTCACCGGTTTCTGTTCCGCACAGGTTTAAGCATTGCCAACACGTTCGCGTGGATTTTCGTGTTTCAGTATTTTGCATTACTCACGCGCACAATACCTGATGCGCTTGTCGCCACGCTCGCGATGTATTGCGTCGGGCAGGCGGTAACCGTTCTCCTGACTCCTGTTTCAGCGGCGCATTTGCGGCGCGGGTCAAAACACTCGCTCGTCTTCGGCGCGCTTCTCGCGGGAGGGGCATACATCACTCTCGGCGCTACCCTCTACGGCGTTATTGACGGTGAGCCGGTGGGATGGGGAATAGCGGTTTTTGCGATACTTCTCGGCGCATACCGTGCACTCTATTGGATTCCATATCAACTCCGACGCGCTGGTCGGAGCCCCGACTTTACGTCGGGGCTGCTAACGCCGACAGAAGCTCACGGGCGAGCGCGACTTCCAGTGGTGTACGAGCTTTTGATTGCGCTCATGCCCGCGTTCGCAGGTATCACGATGGCGGTCATCCCGTACGCCCCGCTTCGTTTGCTTTTCGGCAGCGCCGTTTTAATCGGAATGTCGCTCGTACCCGTATTGGCAATACGGGAATATTTTGAGAGGTTCGCGTGGGATTACAAAGAAACATTCAGGCAACTATTCAAGCGGAGCAACCGCCGGTCGCTTTCCGCATCGGTAAGCGGGGGATTGCAGGGAACAGTGCTGTTCCTCGTGTGGCCCATTTCTGTATTCTTTATTGTCGGCTCCGATTACAAAATGCTCGGCGCAATATTGAGCGCGACTTTCATCGCCATACTTCTGTTGCGGTATGCGTACCGCCACCTGGCTACTCGCATGAAATTTGAACGATCCGTTCCTGTGGGTGTTGCGTTTTATGTTTCCGGCTGGCTCATACGCCTTTTTGTAGGTTCTCCCGTTGGGGTAATTCTGGCGGATTCGTACTCGCACATAAGCTCCCCGCGAAGTTCCCACAGCATTGACGCGCCCGCATTTGAACAATCCGCCGACAACGGCTC
>JAUSHX010000002.1 GCA_030648265.1 bacterium | reverse complement strand
GCGGTGAACAAAAATACATCGCCCAACTTTTTGCCGAATTTTGATTTGAGCTCCACTTCCGTTTCCTTCGGCACCGGCAGAGAGAACTGTGCGACATCAACCGCGTTGGGAATGACCGCGATAGGTCCTGCAAAACCTATATTCCTAGCCAATTTTTCTATAAAGTGCGAAATGACTTTTATGAGATCCGCTTTCAGATAGACGCGTTTATACAGAGGCCACAATAAGAACAAAATCGGTCGGCGCGCTTTTACCTGCTCTAAGGTGTTGCCGTCTTGCAGTTCAAGAAAATACGGGACACGCGGATACGCATATTTGAAAAGGAGAGCGCCAAAACCGGCGTAATTCGCCATCATCGCCCAGACCATGTCGTATGCATGCTCCTTATGGAGTGCGCGCGCCTTACGGAACGACGAGAATGGAAATAGAATCTTGGCGAGTTTCGCCGTGAGCGGTATGTTCCTGTCGGAAATCTTCGGCGAATCAGTCGTCATGCCGATGCGATGTACCGTGACATTCCCGATGCGTTCCACCGCCGGCAAATTCTTGTTAAACCGCAGCGTGACCATGTCAAATTCATATCCGTTCGTGTCAACTCGGTCAGTAATTTCTTTTATCGCAATTTCCGCACCGCCAACGTACGGATGATACGTTAGCGAGAAAATAAGGATTCTCTTCATATTGATTCTGGAATTACTTTCTGTCTTTCTTCAGCGATTCTATATATTGCCGTACCGTTTGCTCCGGCTTCCAGCCAAACTCATGCAGGGCGCGTGTCGTGTCAACAATAGAATCCATGCGATTCCCCGGGCGTTCGGGAAGCATTACGATGTTGTCGGTAAACATTTTTGCAATCTCAAGAACCGAATATGATTCGGAACTCCCCAATCCGTACTCATCCCCATACCCCCTTTCACCAACATCTAAAAGCCCGCGAGCGATGTCATTTGCTGCGGTGAAATTGCGTTGTTGCGTGCCAGGAGCGACTACTGTGATTGGCTCACCTTTCCAATACTGCTCTTTGAATCGCCCGATTACCGAAGCATACGGGCCACTTGAGAGCTCTCGATGTCCATATGCATTGTAAAAATACGTGATGGCATGCGGAAGCGAGAACCAGTTGCTGAAATTGCGCACAAGTTCCGTATTGCTTGCTTTCATCCATGCGTACGGGCTCTGGTCACGCCCCATCCCGCCGTCCGCGAATTTCGTGCTTGAACCGGCGTACACAAGTTTACACTTCCGTTTCTTCCAATATTGAAGCACGCGGAATGTACCGGCAACATTGGATTCCCACACTAATTCCATATCCTTAAAACTCTGCTCCACACGCGAATATTCTCCGAGATGAAAGATGATTGCAGGCGACTCGTTGCCTAAAAGCGATTCAATATCTTTCGTATGCCCCTTTATGTATTCCGCGCCCTTAATATGATTTTTCTCGGAGCCGATGAAGTAATTGTCCAAAGAAACAACGCGGTACTTAGGGATGAGGAGCTCAATCAAAGAAGGGCCGATAAGCCCTGCACCGCCTGTCACAACCACTGTTTCTTTCTCTGCTTCCATTAACAATACATTACACTAATTGCACCAATACTAAAACTCTGAGGCACGAGCCCGCGGTATGTTACCCCAGCCTCCTTCACGAGAAAGCAGAGCAGGTATTTTGGACGGTTTGAGCCATTCTTCCGTCCAAAATACCTGCTCTGCTTTCTCACCCCTCTTTTTCTTCAACGATATCCCATTCTCGTTTTCCGGCGCGGCGCGAAGCCACCACTGCGCCACCTCCGACAACGGCCATGCCGATAGCACCAAACCACCAAAGGTATGAGATGCCCGAATTTGAAACAGTAGCGCCCGCTGCTGCGGTTTGTGATGAGCTTGCGGACGTATCCGGAATATTGCTCACGGCGTTTTCGGTTTCAGATGAGGGCGCGCCTGTTTCATCCGCTGATTGTTCGGAATAGGGAGGGATTGCAGCTGGCACGCTCCGAGCCGGGGAAGGAACCACGATAGCCGGAACAGCCGTAGTGTCTGATTCTTTAGGTTCAGAGCCTTCGCTTGCGGACCCCGCCTTAAGCGCCAGTGCGCCATTCGGGTAATCTAATTCAGTTTCAGGCGCGCTGCGGAAGCCCAGTGTTTTATCTCCTATGCGCAAAAGCTCGCCCGCAAGAATAATTGAATCCTTCGGCACCACAAAAGAACGGCCGAAGGAACGTACAATCCATCCCGACATATCCAAATCGCGTCCCGCATGATTCCCTATCGTGACGCTTCCGTCAGGATGTGCGGTGAATGCAAGCTTCGCGGGTTCGGCAGTGACAATAATTCTATCCGATGCCGCTTCAGTATTTTCCGCAATGTTGAGGACTACAACATACCTGCCCGGATACTCAAAGTGATGCATGACGCTCTGTCCCTCGGCAATTGAGCCGTCGCCGAAATTCCACAGAAACCGAATGTGGCCCGAGACAGTTTCTTTTTTCCGGTTATACGCGCGCCCAAGAAACTCCGTGTCCGCCGCGACAATCACTGTCCGATTATCTCCCGCGTCCGCAAAGATTTGAGGCTCCGGCGGTGCAACATACGAGGAAGTCGGGGCCTGGGTCGTTTGTGTCTGGCTAGAAGTTTGTGAGCCGGAATCTTCCGTGGTCACAGGAGGAACCGTACTCGCATTGACCGCTCCAGGCGTAGAAGTTGCGGTTGTCCACCCGTTCACCGTCTTTTGCGCGGTTTCCTTGCTCGTATTATCACCGCCTACATTCGCCCAGTTGACGCCTCCATCAACCTGATCAATCACCGAGCTCGAGGTGTCAGTGAGAGTGAGCGTGGTACCGCTGTTGGTAAGCGCGCCGGTATAAATCTGGTTGGCCGTTACGGTAGGTACTGAAGCATCACTCGTGCGTTCAAGCAGAAAATATCCGTTGGCAGTAATTGTGCCGGAGAGCGTTATAGACGGCGAGCCATTTGCCGCGATGAGGTGCCAACCGGCAAGGTCGACAGCGGTATTTCCATTATTGAAAAGCTCCATCCATTCCGCGTTCACGCTGACGGTTGTTCCCATCCATGCGATTTCATTAATGACCACCTGCGCCGATGCCGCAAACGGAACGAGCATCAAAAAGGTGACCGCCGCAATTTCCCCGATTTTTTGTACACGCGTGATATGTCTAACAGCGACCATACGATGCCACGAGAATTATGTATCCCCGCTACCGCCCTTCGCATGGAGGACGCTACGTAAAAGTTCGTTGGAAACTTCGCTGGTGAAACCACCAGTGCTCGGAATGTCTTTCTTTGCATTCTCATTCGTCCGATTGTCGGCAGGTGTGTTTTCGGACAGGCGCGCGCGCAAAATGTCCGCCGGCGACAGCGAAGGCGCCGCGCGTACGGTCTCCTTTTTTTGCCCCTCGCTTGAATCGGCACGCGCCCTATCCAACGCCGCGCGCAGGGCAGATTTCCGGGTTTCTTCCCGGGAAACGGGAGTGGCGGAAAACGCGGGCGGAAACGGTGCAGGCCGCGGAGTATGACTCATAACGGGCGCCGGCGCATTCTTTTGTGCCCCAACCGATGCATACGGCGGTGCAGAACGCGGGCGGGTGCCAAACGTTGTGCCGCCCGCGCCAGTCCGCCCTTGTGAATCGCTGGTGCGCCTGTTGTCTACAGAGAACATGGAACCTGATGCAGTACCGTATTCCTTACGCGGTTTTGGCGCCTTGGGCGGCTGAACGAATTCCGCTTGGTGCTTCAGCACCAATGCATCTATCTCCGCGCGCGGGCGCGCATACTGCGCTCGGGAATTCTCTATGACATCGTCTCTGTATGAAATGCTCGGCTGTTCTATCGGCGGAATCGTCTCCGCGGAAAAAGGCCGCGAGCCGATGCCATCTATCATGAGCGTGAGATAAATTTGTCCGATGCCAAGCCCCACCAAATCCTCCGGCGTGAATGTCGGGTCAAACACCGTCTCCAAAACTTCCGCATCAAAGGGGCCGACGCGGAACACGATGAGCGTGCCGATGTTGCCGAATACCGCGTCGCGGACATTTTCTTCCATTTGCTCTATGTATTGGTTTGCGAGCGTGAGCGCCAGTTTGTATTTGCGCGCCTCGGAAAGAATGTCGGCAAACGCCTCGTTCATCATGGACTGGAATTCGTCCACATAGAAATAAAACCGCGGCAGTTTTGCCATGCGGATGGGCGGCTCATCGGCGCGCGACATCGCGGCAAGGTAAATCTTCACGACGAGCATGCTCCCCAGAAGGCTCGCGTTCGTCTCCCCCATACGGCCCTTGGAAAGGTTCACGATGAAAAGCTTTTTCTCGTCCATGATTTTGCGCAGGTCAAACGTGGACTTCGCCTGCCCGACAATATTGCGTATCAGAGGATTTGCGGTGAATTGGCCGATTTTGTTTTGAATTGCCGGCGTCGCCTCGCGCGTATAGGTGTCCGTGAAAGCGGCAAATTCTTCCGTCCAAAAAGAGCGCACCAGCGGGTCTGTGATTTTTAGAACGACGTCGGCTCGAAACAACTTGTTCGTAAGCATGCGATTCACATCCAAAAGCGTGGAGCCAGGATATTCCAAAAGTGCGAGCAGGGTGTTCTGCAGAATGTATTCCATTCTCGCGCTCCATGCGTCCACCCAGATGCGCTTCAGCGCCCCCATGAGGCCGGAAACAACAAGATGGCGCTTGTCAAAACCGACATCTTCCATGATGTTGAATCCTATCGGATTATCCGTATCAAAGGGCGCGAAATACACCACATCCTTTATGCGGTCATGCGGAACGAAATTCAGGAGTTTTTCCGCAGTGGCTCCGTGAGGGTCAATAAAGGCGATTCCCTCGCCGTTTTGGATATCCTGAATGGCCATGTTCTCCAGCATGGTGGATTTTCCCATGCCTGTTTTTCCGATTACGTAGATGTGCTTTCCCCTGTCGTCTCCGCGAATGCCGAAAAGTTCGCGTTTTCCGCGCGTGTGCGTTGCGGCAAAATAGGTAATCCGTCGGTCTGGATCATTCGCATCCGGATGCATATCACCAGTATATCGTATTTTGTATACGGTATTTCGTATATGCGCCTATTGTGTTTGCAGTACTGTTCTTAGACTTCTGTACTTATTTGCCGGATCCCAGAAAAGGTACGAATCAAGGCCGGCGTCCGTGTTCGCTTTAATCTGCGCGGAAACCATCTCCGGCGTGTAGGTGACGGGATAATCAAAGCTTTGAAGCCACGGGCGGATTTTTGAGGCGGGATATGCGGGCTTTTCGTAGATGGCAGGCGTAGAAGTTCCGATTCTTTCAAACGCAAGACTGTTTATAGATGTTGAGGTCGCAACCGTTCTCTCCACGGCGTGCGTCAAAGAAAAATACACGATGTCGTATGAGTGCTCATTCACCTTACTGTAGCCGTTGAATCCTGCAGGGTAATGAGAGGGGTACACCATCGGGTCAATGAAATCAAAGTACGGCATCGCGCGCTCAAGCACTTGTCCGATATTCAAATCGTCGTAATTCGTCGTTACCATGCCGAACAGGTCTACCGACATAACGGGCGTCCATTGCCCATTCGTAGGTTTTCCGCCGGAGGCGGATCCGCCTTCGGCGGACAGTTGGTCGTGCAAATATATGTAAAATCTTTCAAGCGCCTCGCTTTTATCCATTTCGGCATTCCATGAGTAGAAAACGTCTTTCATGTTTCCGTCGGATGGAAAACGTATGTAATCAAAATTCAATTCGTCAAAACCGATTTCATACGAAGCTTTCGCGATTCTTACAATGTAATCCCAGTAGGGTTTTGCGCTCACATCTATGAACGAAAGACCTTTGTGGTCTTTCCAATTCAACTCCTTGTTTGAAAGCCGCTTCACGGCAAGCTCCGGATGCAATTTAGTGTAGTAGGGATCTTGGAAGACGGTGATGCGTCCTATGACGTAAATATTTTTTTCGTGCAGTTCTTTCAAGAACGCCTCCATATCTCTCGCTCCGCATGTATCAGAAACAGACGCCTTGAGCGAGGGGTCGTCCGGCGTGAAGGCCAATCTCCCGGAGTAATCTTTGATGTCTATGACGACGGCGTTTAACTCCGTCGTATCAATCAATCCGACGAGGTCTTTGCGGAATGACGGAGTACCGACCGCGCACTGCGTCATGTAAATTGCGCGGACAGGGACGGGCGTCGGCAGGTGCGCCACCACGGGTGCGGCCGGAGCGAACGAAGCAGGAGTAGTCGTGCCCCTGGTAAACGATAGCGTGCTTAAGGAGGACGCGAATATGCCCGCACGTGAAATGGTGCTCACTAATCCAACCGCAAGAGCGCCAATCGCGATTACAGCAACGCACCAAAGCGCGATGCGAGCTCGGTTATTTTTATGCATTTTAATTCCCAGAATGCGGGGGGTTTTCATTAATGGACCCGCCGTGTTTCTCAAACGGTTGGGCAGAACTGCCGCGGCGTCTGCGGACCACTATTCCTAACGCAATGATGAATACTCCCGCGAGGAAAAGTAAGACATCGTCCCAATTGCTTGGAAAACCCAACGAGGGCAGTATCGCTACGAACGCACCAGCGAGCATTATGAGCGCATCAAGAGTCATAGGGACATTATACAGCTTCTAGGGACTAGCTTCTAGTTTCTAGTTTCTAGGAATTATTACAACAAATTCGCCTCGTGCTCCGCCCTTTTCTTCAAGAACTCGCGCCAGTTCGGACGGCTCTCCAGTCAGCACCTCCTCATAAATCTTAGTCAGCTCGCGGGCGATAACAACTCGTTCTACTTGAATAGACCCTAATTCTGCCATCAATTTCAATATGCGATGCGGCGATTCATAGAGCACAACGGGAATCTCACTTTCTGCGATTTTCTTGAGCGCCGTTTGCCTTCCCTTTTTATGCGGAAGAAACCCTAAGAATGTAAACTCCGTCGCATCTATTCCGGCGACAGAAAGCGCGGCAGTCAGCGCAGATGGCCCCGGTATCGTTTCAATCTTTATCCCGCTACCATTTCCGCCGGAGGTGGATCCTCCTTCGGAGGACGTGCGAATATGCCGAACAAGCCGAGCTCCCGGGTCTGAAATTCCCGGCGTTCCCGCATCGGTTACGAATACAACTTTCTCCCCCGCTTCAAGCCGCAAGGAGATCTCTTCGGCTTTTTTTAATTCAGTCGCCGCGTCAAGCCGTTGGAGCGGTTTCTTAATTTCGTATCGCGCAAGCAGTTTTGAAATCACGCGCGTGTCTTCGGCATATATCACATCGCATTCTTTAAAAGTACGCAAAGCGCGCAGAGTGATATCCTCCAAATTGCCTATCGGTGTAGCAACAACCGAGAGTGTGCCATTCATTCCGACACTTTGTCACTGATTACTCTTTGCCGCAATACTCTCCTTTTCTGCCTATCCTACTCCTAGACTACCGAATCTCGTACA
Organism: bacterium; assembly: GCA_030648265.1. Taxonomy (GTDB): domain Bacteria; phylum Patescibacteriota; class Minisyncoccia; order Phycocordibacterales; family UBA2100; genus UBA10103. The sequence goes on along the minus strand of JAUSHX010000002.1, from coordinate 13,831 downwards.
CAATGTTCACGTTTGAAACAATTTTGTTTTGTCCAACAGGAATATCGGGTGTCGGAGAAGTTTCAGGGCCTCCTCCCATTCCCATTACGGAAGATTTGGCATAGTAGATTGGCCCGCCATCGCCTCCTTCACTGAACCCAACAACACGTACGAGTGACACACCGAGGGATTTCGCCAGCACTTCGGCTTTCTCTTTTGCCTGCGCGATTGCCTTGTCGCGCGCATCCGCCTTAAGAGCGTCCTCGTCGTCAATTGTGAAAGAGAGACTGGAGACTTCAGTGGCCCCGCGCGAGCCAACTCCGGAAAGCAATTCGCCGGCCTTATTTGTGTCGCGCACTTTTACAGAGAGCGTCTGCGAGACCTCGTAACCCACAAGTACTTGCTTGCCCGGCGGGCAGTACCCTCCCTGCGGGCACGCAGCTTGGCTCCACTCATAATCCGGACTGACGCTGTAGTCCACCGTCTTTATGTCCTTCTCTTCAACACCGCCATCTTTCAGATATGCAATGATGTCATTCCCCTTCTTGGTCGCCGCGTCTTGCGCATCTTTCACCAATTTTGCTTTCTCGCGCACTGTCACACTGAAGGTGGCAGTATCCGCAACGGCGAACACTTCGCCTTCCCCGCTCACGCTTATCGTATTGGTCGCGGCGACACCGCTCCCGATAAATCGCAGGCTCTTTAACTCGCTTATCGTAGAAACGAGAAGAAAGAGCGCCAAAAATCCCAGCGCCCATGCCACCGCTTTGCGCGGCCAATGAGTCGCTTTGATAATCTCCTGTACTGATTGTTCTTCCATATAAATTAGTGGTTAGCCACTAGGGTTTAGGGTTTAGAGAACTAATATAGAGAGCATAGCACAAAAGATTATTGGATGAGGCCGCTTACATCGCCATACGATGAGAGAAACGATGGAATGGCGAAAAACAAACCTATTAAAGGCAACGCGAACGCAACTACCGAAATGACGACGACGGTTAGAAAGTATTTTCTTGTTTTTTCCGCCGACACATACACGGCATCAATCTTTTTCTCCAGCACATCAATCTTTCGCCCAAGCTCTTGTTCATCCATGCCACAATTATAGCAGAGCATCAACGGAACTCTGGTCCACAGATTTTTGTTTAAGACGTTTGTACTCATGCCACACCAGCCATATGACGAGAGCATCAAACACCGACAAGAATATTAGGAGAATGGAGTGCGTATTGAGATAGCGAATGAGCTGGTACGAAATGAACAGCACAAGCACTACCATCGTCGCCGGATACGCCCACAATTTGTTGCGAAGAAGCCCCACGACCAAAAATACCTTTACAATGCCGTGGCTCAAAAGATACAACGCCCCGAACGATTGCGCCTGCGGCGTGGTGGATACAAGGGACTGGATGTATGTTGCGACCCACCCATTCGGGTCCTCTATGATTTCCTTTTGCGCAAGCGCAAGCACGACATTGTGCACGACGTCGGTGAATAAAAGAAGTAGGCCAAGGACAATTTCCAGAATGGCATTCAATCCCTTTATGATGATACTCGCAACGAAGACCTCATAAATCTTATGCTCGCGCTTTTCTACGGCAACTGTTTCAATTTGTTGGTCTGCCATATACATTGTCAGGTGATTGTAAACCTAATTCCATTTTCTCATAGACCCGCCGCAACAAAATCGCCTCAATTTGCAGGGGATATTTTGAAGAAAACTGATTTTGGGCGGTCGTCGGGAATTGAACCCGAATCGAGAACTCCACAAGTTCCAATGTTAACCGTTACACCACGACCGCCATACATCTGACACGAGCACGTGTCACGCCACGCATCATAACCATGAACGGGGAAATGGCAACGTCGCGCCAGTGGCAACTTCAATTCCGAATCTCAATTGTCCGCGCGGGAGAGGACACATCTTCCACAGTAAATGCGATGCGCCCGATAATCAGCCCGTTGCCGGTTTTCACATTCACGCGCCATGTTCCCGCATCCAAATTCTCCCGCATAGAAAATCCGCGATATCCGCCATCACGTCCACCGGTTAGTGGGAAACCAAAAGTGGCCGTTTTGACCCATGCTCCGGTTTTCTCGTTATAGAACTCCCACTCGTGAAGGATGGTGGTGGAAAATTCAGATGGAGCAAAAACCGCGGAATAAATGAACACGGTCTCGCCCGCGGTCTTGTGATAGACAGTGTTGTAACGAAGGTATGATTCATACCACGGCACGGGTTCCGCGCTAAGCAAATATTCATCACCCTGTTTTACGACACCATGGTATACGCCTGCTTCTTTAAGCGCGAGCGGCAGAGGCGGAATTGCATTTGAGAAATAGAGAATATTGAACGTAACGAAGATAATCGCGATACTGCGGGCGATTTCGGTGCGATGCGTTCGCACATGCTCCGGCATCAAAAACCCGAGGAATCTAACGAACACCGCCATGAGGCCTAGACTCACGATTCCGCTTGCAACAAAAATGTATGGTCCGATACTTCCAAGAATTACCGGCAGGTAAAAGATGAGAAAAGAAAACAGAACGGTGAAAAGAATCCCCACCTGAAACGTGAATCTGGCATAGAATCTGGTAAAGCGCTCGTTACCGAGAAGAAGCAGGGCAAGGACACCGACAAATATCCAACTTGTAGAATATGCGGCGCTTCTGCTATACAAACTGACGTATCCGCTGAAGAGACCGCCGAAAGCGAACTGTGCTATGACGGGCAAGAATGGTGCGGCCTTAAGAAAGAAGGGGTTCTTCAGGCGCCCAGTCGCAATTAAATTAATGAGTACAATGCCTACGGCCACGACAATCAAGTAGGAAAAAAACAGGAGATTGCTGGTCCACAGGTCAACGCGCCGAAGAAGGATGTAATTATCGGCCAGAAAACCGGCAATGAGGGCGAGCGGAGAAATGTATCGTTCGTACCATCGGATAAGTTCCTCGGTACTTCTTGGCAAATATTTCCTCACCATACGTTTCTTGAATTAATTTCATTAAAAACATCCTTACATTCTCAAGTATGTGAGGATGTTTATAGATATTGTGGAGGGCGCTCTGAAATTCCGGCCCGGTGATTTTCAAGCCGGACCAGTGCATAAAAAAGCGAAGAAAGGCGGTTTGCATACGTACGGCTACCTTCCGAAATTACACGTTCACCGGATTCGTGGAGCGTGATTAGGCGGCGCTCCGCGCGACGGGAAACCGCGCGCGCAATATCCAACCGCGCGGAAAACTCTGTCCCGCCCGGTAAAAGAAAAGTTTTTACTTCAGGCAGTGATTTTTCTATTTCATTGATAAGCAAGTTCATCCCGTCAACGCTTTTTTGCGAAATTGTTTTTTGAGCGCCCGCAACTTCCGCCTGCAGAGTGAAAAGATGGTCCTGCACATCAAGTAAAATATCGCTAACAATTCTTCCTCCCGCTTTAAGTTCCCGCGGAGCGACAACTCGGCACCATCCGACAAGAGAATTCAGCTCGTCCAACATTCCAAGCGTTTCAAAAACCGGCGAGGATTTTGAAACCCGCTGGCCTGATTCTGCGGAATCATGCCGCGCACCGTCCTTTGAAGCGCGGCCGGAATCAAATAGTTTCGTGGTGCCTTGGTCGCCTTTTCCTGTGAAGAATGCCATAACCGTTATAGTACACTTTATACACTGCGCTTTGAATACCCTCTGCGAAGCGTCCTGATTCACCGATATATAGAATGATCTCCGATGTCCAAAAAGACGACCTCGTCTTTTTTCTTACCGAGAAACTCAAACAGAATTCGGTACCGCTGGTCAACAGAAAAACTCCATTGTTTTTTGAGTTTACCGTGCAGACGATGCGTTTCAAGACTGGAAGCAAACGGGTTGCGCCGGAAAATCTCAACGCGCTCATCGACAAGCCGTTGCAGTTGAGAATTTAAATTATTGAGGCTACGGCGATATCGGGGATAAATGTAAATGGTCATGCCGCTCCCGCGCTTACGCAAGTTTTGCCAACATGCCAGCGTGGCGAAGCTTCTTTGCTTCGCGCGACCAGCGCAGCACGTCTTTTTCGGTAACCGGCAAACCGGCGCGCGCGATAAGCTCGTCAAGTTCTTTTTTGGGAATCACTACGAGATCGTCTTTGCCAGCGAACTTCTTGGGAATCGTAATCGTTGCCATTCGACCACTATAACATACGGCCCATTATTGCCCGAGTTCACGGCCGCAAACGGCTCATATACCGGGCATATGAGCCGTTTGGCTTCCCTTGGTGTCCAGACTCTAATTAGTCCGAACGCATTTCGCCGCCTGCGGCGGAGCCGCACCGCTGACAATTTCAAGTTTTTCTTTGGCGGTATGCAATTAAAAAATCTATGAAAAAATCACTGAACTTCATACCCAACCTCATTTGGGAAAAGCATAAGGAACGGATAACCAACATAATTCCTTGTTATTTTTCCGCAGCCAACTTTTTTAAGAAAGTCGACCATTTCTCCGGTTACTTTTCCTGGATTTACTTTTTCATCTTTACCTATGTATTCAACTTCTACAAAATCACCGAGAGTTTTTACCGAATCAACCGCAACTTCGTAATCCTTATATGTCCAAATTTTTCTCAATTTATCAACTACAACAATAGATTGAAAATTGAGAGCAGAAAAAATTTTCTTGGCTTGCTCCACGCTTTCAAGTTTTGTTTCGAATTCATCACAATAATGACTCTTTCCGTTTTTATCAAAATGCCAATTTTTATAGTTGATAGAATATTTTCCATCAGCGTCTCGCAGTCTCAACCATTCCGCAACTGGTCTCGTAGCAAGAAAATCTTTGAGCGCTGGAGAGAAATATTCATCTACTTGGCGTTTTTCCGACTGAAAAACGCCATCCTTTTTAAGAAATTCTATCAATGGCTTAGAATTTTCTACATTAACCTGAATTTCAATTTCAATATTTTTGTTTGCCATAGAATGATTAAAAATTTTTCTTCCTCCAAAATTAAAATATGGCTTTTACCAGTACAACCTAGAAACAGAGTAACACAATTCCCTATGTGCGCAGGGGGGGACTCGAACCCCCAAGCCGTGAGGCATACGCCCCTCGAACGTACGTGTATACCATTCCACCACCTGCGCATTACAACTGCCTGCCCACTATATCCAACATTTGCACTATCTTCAAACGGCGGCAAGAAAGAATTTGCCGTGGTCTTTTTCAAACCTGATTCTGAATCTCTGAAAGAAGTGCTTCTGTCCGAGCAGGCCATCCATGGGCAATTTTTCTGCAAAAACCACGGGGATATTCATCGTCGTCTTTAGCTCGGGTACAGATAATTGGACATTGCTTAAGAAACCCTCGACCGAGCCGATTCCTCCCAATTTTACTTTTTGGCATCTCGCGGGGCTTATTCCCAGAGATTGCGCAACGGCAGAATCAAAGACCGTACCATCGGTGCCGGAGTCAATCATCGCAAGAATGCGAACTTTGTTGCTATTGTTGGACAGGGAAACATCAACCTCTATCAACGGCCTGTAAATCCAGCTGTTGCCTAGTCCGATTTGAATCGTATAGTCAAACTCCTTCCACGTTAATCGTTTTCCCATGAGAGCGCGAAGCAATACTCCACGTCGGAACGCAATACTTTCATATACACGCAATCGCTTTTTTTTGCGCCGAGCCGATCGCGCAATTCCGGCAAACTTGTATCAAAATCAACGACCTTTTGGCGGTCTCTTGACAAAGCTACCCACTTCTCTTCGTGTTCCGCGCTGAGAATCTTAGTGAAGTCTGCGTTTATCTTCATGCGGGTATTGTAGCATATTCATGCAACTGTGACTGGCGCCAAATCTAAAAAGGCCGCAAAATCTAGGGTGCTTTGCTTTTAGCGCAACTCCAATCTACGCCCCAACTGCCTCCTTCGCTTCCTTCGCCGCCTTCTCAAGTGCGGCGGCTTTTTCTTTGTTGACAACGTCTGATGTAACGCGCGTGTCCATCATTTTTGAACGGCGGAGCTGGCGGCGCGATTCACGCGTAGCTTTGTCACGGATGAAATAGAGCTTGGCCCGGCGGACACGGGAACGTTTTATGACTTCTACGCGGTCAATCATCGGCGCGTAGAGCGGATATATTTTCTCAACTCCAACTCCGCTTGCGACCCGTCGTACCGTAAAGGTACCCCCGGCCTCCCGCCCATGTTTCCGTGCAATGACCAGTCCTTCAAATGCCTGAAGGCGCACTTTTCCCTTCTCCTCTATTTTCTGCCACACGCGCACGGTATCCCCCGGCCGTACGTCCAGTTCCTTCCGCGCGGCCATATCCACGGGCGATGTTTTAACAACATTTGTCATATATATTAATATGTCCGTCGCTCGCTCGGAAATGAAAAGAAAACTTTTCACTTCGCTCGCTCCGCTAGACCATAGAGCGAGACTATAACATCGTGGGCTGTGGACAGCAAATAATTTCGTCGGGCGGTTTGGTGCGCGGTGAGGGATTTGAACCCCCGACCTTCCCCGTGTAAAGGGGTTGCTCTACCCCTGAGCTAACCGCGCGTACGTGTACCTTATGGTATTTGAGCTCCAACGTAAAGCCTATGTCTAAATGTATTAATCTAAGAAAGGCATATACACAATGCGAATTCTGGGGTAAAACTACTAGAATGCCCCTGTAGTTCAATGGATAGAACTGCGGACTTCTAAGCCGTCAATGTTGGTTCGATTCCAACCGGGGGCACAATTCAGGAAAACGACAAGTGCCCTCAGCGCGACGGGTCTGCGATTCTTTGCGCTGCGGTTTTTAACGCATTGAACCGGGCTTCTCTCTCTACGAATGCGTTCAGGGTATTTTGCAGTTGTGTTTTGTTCAGCTTCGGGGCCGGTTGAATGACATCGGTTTTTTGCGCGACGGCACCTTCTCCTATCACGGCAGATAGCTCCAAAATCCCGTATCCAAGCGAGAGGAGAAGAATAACGAGCGCAATGGACAAAAGAACGCGCCAGTAGAAATCTGCCAGCACGCGCACGCACTCCGGCCTGTGCTTGTGCGCGTACGCGTCCCGTATGCTGATGTGCATATATTGTTTCATGATGAAATGTCAGCTGTCGTCAACATGCGTATGCGCGCGGTCAAACGCCACGACGATGATTTGGAGGATTTTGAATCGCCGGATAATGCGACATGTTCAAATTCCATGCTTTGAACCGATGAGAGCGAGGGAAGTGTCTCCAACAATGCAGCCGCATGCATGAGGGACGAGAATGTCCCGCTCGCCTCAACAACAAAACTGATTGCATGGAGCGCGGGAGTGCCGTTAGCGCCTTTCTTCTGTCCCGAGGATTCGGGAGTCGCCCCTCCTATCTTTAACGCAACTCCGGCAATCTTGCCGATACTGTCAATCGTATTGGCAACACCGATAACATCGGAATGCGTAAGGTTGTCCAACTGCGCGCGCTCTATTTGCGTATCGCGCGCGAGAGCATGGAGCCGGATAGCCGCGATTGCCCTCTCGGAAACACTTTGTACGTCTGCTGTTTGCGATACGCGCGCATCCAGTTCGGCCGATATCCACGAGGCATACATAAAGACCGCAACCCACGCAGCCACAGCGGCCACAGCCGCCGTCCACGCAAAAACTGCAGTGTTATGTTTCATATTGTTACAATTTTCCTGACAAAGTTATGGTAAACTTCCCTCCTTCGGCCCCTACCAAAGCGCCTACCGGAACAGACACGCCCTCAAAGCGACTGCTTCCGGAAAGCGCTTCCCTGTATTGATTTATACTTTCGCGCCCCTGTGAAGTCCCGTCAATCGTTATCGTTCCCTTTTCGCCGGACACAAAAATAATACGGTCAATACGCACGCTGGAGGGGCGAAGCGCGAGCACGGCACTGATGATTTCCGTCGGGGAACTCGTAGCCGAAACGATTGGGCTGACGCTATCAAGAAGGACCTGTGCGCGCATGACATCATTTCGCTCGCTTCTCACCTGCTGAACCGCATCGGAAAGCACGCCGGATTTATTGACACTTTGCTGTGCCGCATTTTTTTCCTCAATCTGTAGAGCGATGTGTGCAGGAAGAAGAGCCGCCCCGGAAAGAGCCGCGGTAGCTAACAGAATGAGGCTTCCGACAAGCACAAGACGGGTTCTGAATCTGCTCCACTCAACCTGCAGTGTTTCTTTCGGAAGTACGTTTGACATGTTAGTTTTGTGTTCCAATCTACTAATTTATTCCAATCTACAAATAACTACAAATGATCTGCATTGTATATTCGTAGCCATTCGTAGTATTCGTATCATTTGTAGATTGGGACTTCATATTCTAAACGCCCCGCAATGCGAGTCCGATGGCGGTCGCAAATTGAAGGGATGTCCTGCGGTCAATCGGGGGAATATATTCTTCAAATGAACACACGTTCTGCCATACATCCGGCCTTTCCGTGGGGGCCTGTACACGTTCGGCGATATAATCCGCAAGACCCTTTATGTTCGCGTTCCCGCCCACGAGAAGAACCGTCTCGACTGGCGTCACGCGCTCTCCCTTGTCGTTCCGGCGCGTATCCCAGTAGCGGTAATGTTTCGTGACTTCATCTGCGATTACCGACGCCGTTTTTGCGATAATTTCGGTTCCCGCAGATTTCACGCCATCTTTCGGCAAAAGTCCTTCTTCATTTTTGAATTCCTGCGCTTGCATATCTGAAATAGAAAGTGTTTCCATGAGAGAGCGCGATATCGGGTTCCCGCCGACTGCAACGGTGGAAGTAAAAATAGGGACTCCGTGCTTCAAAACTGCAAACCCTGTACGCTCCAGACCGAAATCAACAGAAAGCGTAATTGGTCCTACCGCTCTATTGCTTGAAATCGCGCGTGCGATAGAACGCGCCTCAACCTCAAGAGACAGCAGCTCGATTCCTGCCGCATCAAAAACGCGTACGTAGCTCGCCGCGAGGTCGCGGGGGAATACCACAACGCCTATTTCCGTTCCCACTCCATCATCGTGTGCCGTAATAATGTTGAAGTCGTACACCGCGTCCGTCGGAGATATAGGAACCCTCCCGTCAAGTTCAAACTCAATCATGCGCAATATCTGTTCGTGTTCTGATTTCTCCGGAACGTGCATATTGAAGACAAACGCCGCTTCTTCCGGAAGCGCGGCATGCGCGCATGAAATTGTCCCGAGACTGGTCTTTACCTGCTTCAGTGCGAGAGCGAGCGCAGATTCATCCCGTATCGTTCCTTCAACGACTATGCCTGGCGCAAGCGGCTGTGAACCGAAGGAAAGGACTCTTTTGCTTTCTTGGTGCGGGACAATGACTATCCATTTGATTGATGCGTCCGAAATGTCTATTCCTGCAGAACGGGGAACCAAAAGTTGAGGCGTGGGAAACCAGCGTGCAAACGCGCGAGCGATAAGATTACCTCGCGGGGGTGCACTGTTGGATGTTATGGAAGGCCACATCCGTCAATTATACAGCAAGGCGGGCGCGCATAGTACGGGGCGGCTGGCTACATGGTTGGTGCTTTAACAGTTCACAGAATATAAACAGGAACAATCCATCAACAGGTGTTGATGGATTGTTCCACGCATGAGTGCAGGACATCCAGTGGATGAGATTTTGGACGTACTCTAAATTAGCGGATGCGCGAACCGGGCGGTACATCTTTGTCGGGATTCAAAAGCGCGATTCCATCCTCTACACCAACGGCGAGAATCATCCCCTCGCTTTCAATTCCCCGTATCACTCGCGGTTCAAGATTCACGATGTAGGGAAATTGCTGGCCCATCAATTCTTCCGGTTTCCTCCACTGTGCGATGCCGGAAATAATCGTGCGGGTGCCTCCGCCGGCTGGCGGAGTACCGAAATCAACCCTGCATTTAATGAGCTTGTCGGTGTCGGGAACGAGCTCCGCGGCCACGACAGTGCCGATGCGGATATCCAATTTCGCGAAATCATCGTATGAAATCTGCGCTTTATCTTCGGGCATACTCGTGATTATATATGAGAGCGGCTAACCTTTCTTCCGCATATCTATAAAACGCTGGAGAATAATCGCGGCCGCGGCTCCATCGCTGTGCTCCACGCTTTCCGGCGCGTAACGCGACGCCTCAATTGAACTCCCAGCTTCCCATACGCTCACAACCGGCAAAGATGTTTTCTTTTTCAAACGCGCAACAAAACTTCCGGCATCTTTTGTAACGGGATTTTCTAAATTAGAAAATGAGCGCGTATCGCCAACAACGATAAACTCTATTTTATCGTCCGCGATGAGATGTATAACCGATTCAAGCAATCGCGCATTGTTCTCTATGGTCGTGCGCGGAAACGCGATTGTGCCCTCGCTATTGGAAACCGCGATTCCAATTCGCTTCGCACCGTAATCAATCCCCAGATATTTCATATCAATTTGGATGTTTTATACACCTCCGGTTGAAATGCTCCTAGCCGTACTATGCGAGTTTTCATTCCGGCACCGCGTAAATCTTTTTCCAGATTCTCCACAAATTCTCCTTTCTGGTCATATCCGAGAGCGATTATATCCGGCATATTCGCACGAATATGCCGGATATAACCCTCTGCATCGCCTAAGACTGCTTCGTTAACTAACTCGTGCTTCTCAACCGCGGCGTGGCGCGCGCCCTCCGAATTCCTCGGCTTCATTCCCTTTATCCGCTCCGCAACTATGTCGCGAGCAACGGAAACGATAAGATACGGGTTCGGAGCAAGCGCTCGCGCCTGTCTGAAAAAATCCGCATGCCCCTCGTGAACCATGTCAAATGTGCCAAAGGCCATGATGCGTTTTGTGTTTTTGTCCGCCGGAGGCGGATCCGCCTCCGGCGGAAAATATTCGCGCACATTTACAACATCTTTTGCGATTGCCACACGTAAATCCTCATCGTTGGAAAAATCGCTATGCTCTCTGATTTTTTTGCACAGTTCTATCGTTATATCTTTTCCATTCAACTCACCGGAGTAATCCAGCAGGTGCGCCTCTAGTACTTTCCTCTTTTGGTCTGCAAAGACAGCCGCCATGTATTCGGCGCCACCAACTTTCACCTGCGCCGCATAAATCCCCGATATTGAATCGTCGAGAAGTGAAATATTCGCCGTCGGAAATCCGAGCGCAGTCGCGCGCCCTTTCCCCTTAACAACAACGCCTGTGTAAACTCTCATACGGGCATCCTAGTTCACAAGACCGAACTTGACGAGGCGCGAGCGGATAGAGCCTGCCTGCCTGCCGAGAGACTCTGCCAGTGTTTTCACCTTTTCACCTGCGAGATAGCGGCGGCGAAGTTCTGTGTCATCTTCCTCGCTCCATGGACGGTATGCATTTCTGTGCTGTTGCCGAATGTCCGCAAGAGAATATTTCTTAGCATAGTCCGCAGAAACATCCTTAGTGCGAATTTTTTTAGATTTGTTTTCCCGCAGAGGAACTCCAGACTCTCTACCGCCACACGCGCGGACAAAATTCGTTTTGAGTGCATCGTGTTCATTCTCCGGCATTGCTTCAAACGCTTTCCTCGCCGAAGCCGAGCGCAACTTGAAATCCCTGTCGCGTTTCGCGACCTCTGGATGCACCTGAAGCGCGCGCTCGTTCAATCCGGAAAGCGAAAGGCCCGCGAGCGTCCGGACGCGAGAGAGAGCAACATACCCTTGCCCGTACTCAAACGCCTGCGAAAGGTCCATGTGCGCCGCGTCCAAGGACATCCCTTGGCTTTTGTGCACCGTTATCGCCCACGCGAGCCGGAGCGGAATTTGCAGAATGCGCGCGAGCACTCGCCCGCCATCTTCCACGTGCCACTCCAACGGCTCCGCTGCAAATGTGCGCCCGGAATTTGTTTTTACAATCGGATATCCGTTTTCTTTGGAAAATCCGGTTACAATCCCCAGCGTGCCGTTCACGAATCTCCGCTCAACATCATTTTTCGTGAACATCACGCGCGCGCCGGTTTTGAGCGACAACGTTTCCGGTGAAAGGCATCCGCGCTTCAGAGTTTCAACAAGCGTGGCCTTGCCATGGCTTGTCATTGCGAACGTGCTAGCATCTCCCGAAATGTTCGCGAGCTCCTTATCATTTATTCTATCCACATCGGCATTGTGCGAGTAGAGTTGTGTAAGTCCCCTTTGGCCTGAAGCGATGTGGCGCTTTTTCAAGAGTGCCCGATGGGAAGCGGAAAAAGCCCCGCGCCGTATACCTGAAAGCAACTCCAAAAACTCCCTGTCTTCCTGCCGGTGCTGTTCCGACAAGTAACACACGAGCGGATTGAGCTTGTTCCAAACGGGAGAGGCGAATGCGAACCCCGACGTACTGGTCGGGGCCCCGACCCCTTCAAGGCGTCGGGGTTGCGTTTCATCTCCTCGCCTGTTGACCGGTGGCAATTGAAAAAAATCGCCCACAAGAACCACCTGAAGCCCGCCAAATGGGGCGTCCTTGTGCCGTATCTCACGGCACACCGCATCCACCATTCCAAGGGTTGTTGCCGAAAGCATGGAAACTTCGTCAATGATGAGAACGCACGTATTGCGCACACGGCGCACAACCCGCTCGTTTTGGGTTATTTTGTCCAATGCATACAAATCCAAATCGCGCTTCACTCCGATACCGCTCCACGAATGTATTGTGTAGCCGCCTATGTGGGTCGCGGCAATTCCCGTGGAAGCAGTTACAGCGGGAGAAATTCCGCGTTCTTGGAGCCAACGGACATATTGATTGACCGTATGAGTCTTTCCGCTTCCGGGCTCGCCGGTTAAAAATACATTGGCTCCAGTCTGTAAAATCTTAAGTGCCGTTTCCTGCAACATGGAAGCATGATAGCAGAACTGTTCTACAAAAGATGATGAAGGCTCAGCTATTATCCTAGAGAACGAATTTCAAATTGAAAGACGGGCAAAAACTGCAAGATGGTCAGAAACCCTATTTTTTATAGTTTCATAAGAAATGAAATGTATTTCTTTTGACGTAAGAATCCAATCGATGCGTTTACTAGGATTCCAAGATGGATGTGTATTCAAGTTTTGATTTTCCGGATCATACACCCTTAGATTGAGCTGGTTTATAAAAGACCGCAGTGATATCTCCCTACCCAAAAAATCGCAGTTCATATCTCCCGCTATCACAACATTATTTCTTCTCGCCGCGACAACTTTTTGTAACAAATCTAGCTGGTGCGACCTCGAGGTGCGCCGCATCCAATCGAGCCACACGAGGTGTACAGAGGCAATGGTCACAGTTTGGCCCTGCGGTAGTCTCGCGTCAGCGACAACGAATCCCATGCGATCAGTTGGGAAAGAAAAGTTGAAATTAAAAGATTCGCAGTTCTCTAACGGATATCTTGAGAACACTGCATTTCCGGATACAAAAATGTCTTTGCCTCCAAAAGCTATAGAGCAACTCGGGGAAAAATATTTGTAAGGATAATTTAGCTTTGTATCTAGAAAATTGAATTGGTTAAAACTTCCACTGAGCACAGAGGATTGGTCTACCTCCTGCAGAGTAAGAATGTCTGGATTGTGCTCGCGAATGCAACCAATAATATGCTTGAGATTGCTCTGTATCACTTCCCGACTTAAACGTAACGGGAAAATGGCGCTTTTGCGATTGCGACCATGCATTATGTTGAGGTTAAATAATGAGAAAGATGTCATGAAGCGCCGGACGAATATCTCCTTCGCGAACTTTGTCTCGCCGAAGCCCGCTATGGCGGGCGAAGGCGGTGTGTATTATACAAAGTTCGAATGTATTTTGAAAGCAATCCCGACGAAAGCCACTAATCGCACGCTCCGCGTGTGTGGTGGCTCTAAACTGCCTCGTACGCTCGTATCGTTCCGCCACTGCCTCGCAGAGCCTCGGCAACCCCGAAAGAAAAACACTCCTTGCTT
>JAUSHX010000039.1 GCA_030648265.1 bacterium | reverse complement strand
CGGAATTCTGATACAATAATTCTTATGAACAGGCGGTATTTGGGATTTTTGGGGTTTCTCGGGTTCTTGGGAGTCGGGCCGCTTTTGCGCGGGGACTGGTTCGGGGCGCTGTGGCTATTGTGGTTCCTCTGGTTTTTATATTTTGTTCCCGCTTCGCCGCATCCTTCGCCTAAGGCCGCAGAAAGGCAGAGCAACATCTTGAACGACGCGCGGACGGAGGCGCGGAAGAGTGCCGTGGAAAAGGTGTTTGCGGAAATACAGCAGAAGGGAAGTATCCGGAACGACGAGGTGCAAGCGCTCCTCGGCGTCTCCGATGCGACTGCGGAGCGGTATTTGCAGGAGCTTGAATCGGAAGGGCGAATCGTGCAGGTGGGCGAAGCCGGAAAAACGGTATCCTATCGGGTCACGTAGTTGGGTAGGCAAAAGGCACTAGGAAAAAATAGGCAATAGGAAAGATGCAATGAGGGTGAGGGAATAGCGGATAGCGAGTAGCGTATAGCCCTGATGAAATGCAGGAATTAAGCCACGCCAAACGGCTCATACGGGGTCTGAGCCGTTGAGGTTTTCCACAGTCCCTCGCATCCCCCGAGAGGGACCGCCGTCTACGGGCGCACATCTCCATCTGATGTGCCTGTTGACTGGCACCGTGTGCAAATTTTCAATTGTTGAGTTTCAGGGGCCATGCTACCATTGCGCCTAGATTGAAGCATTAAAAACTCTAACTAAATTTGAATTATATGAAAAGAACAATTGCAATTTCAGTGACTGGCATAATCGCGCTCTATGCGCTCCTCATGGCAGTGCCCGCTTACGCGAATCATTCGTGGGGCGGTTACCATTGGGCACGCACCGCAAACCCGTTCACACTTAAACTCGGCGATAATGTGTCATTCGCATGGGACGCGCATCTCTCCGTCGCATCAGGCGACTGGAGCGCTTCATCTGTGCTGGATACCGCAGTCGTGAAGGGCGTAAGTAATCCGAAGAATTGCCGCGCAAGCAGCGGCCGCGTGGAAGTATGCAACAGCAAGTACGGCAACAATGGCTGGCTGGGCATCGCAACAGTATGGGTCAGCGGAAGCCACATCACGCAAGGGACGGTCAAGCTGAACGACACCTACTTCAACACAGCAAGATACAACACGCCGGCGTGGAGACAATTTGTCGCCTGTCAGGAAATCGGGCACACGTTCGGGCTTGACCATCAAGATGAGGCCTTCGGGAATCCGAATCTCGGCACCTGCATGGATTACACGAATGACCCGAGCGGCACGCTCTACAATCAGCTTAGTAACGAGCATCCGAACACGCACGATTACGATCAGCTGGCCTCTGTCTACACTCACTTCGATACATTCACCACCGTGAGTAAAACATCTGCTGCGTCGGGAGCCGTAAGTGCAGATAATATTGATACATCCAACGCCTCGGAATGGGGGAAGGCGATACGGACATCTCGCGACGGACGAAGTCCTCTCTATGTGCGCGATATGGGGAATGGGCAAAAGATATTCACCTTCGTTATCTGGGCGGACTAATTCACGCGTCACTTCTCGGCGGTTCACTATCTGACCTCTGGCCTTTTTGGAAAGCAGGACAGTTAGACTTGTCCAAGTGTGCAAAGAGAGTCGCCAAGTTTCATTTAAAGGCCCGCCAGCTGGCGGATCGGGTTTTCCACAGTTCCACGCCATTGACCCCGTTAGAAGTCGCGCCCGCGCTGGCCTGCCTGCGCAGGCAGGCGCGCCCGAAAGGCCTTTGGAGAGGACACATCAGGTTGAGATGTGCATCTATAGACGGGCTACTTCTAACGGGGTTGACGGATACCCCCTAGGGGGTATACTAGGGGTACGTTAGTAAATTAACCTAACATCAAATAATTAATCTTATGATGTACTACTACGGGAATTATGACGGTGGCTTCTTGCCGTTTCATTTCATCGGGTTTATCGGAATGCTCGCTTTTTGGGCGCTTGTCATTGCCGGCATTGTCTGGCTCGTGCGAAATGCATCTTCCAGCCCGTCTACAGGTGCCGATACCCACTCTATCGGCTCAAATAATAGCTCAACCAATTCTGCACATGGTACAGCGTTGGATATTCTTAAGACACGTTACGCAAAGGGAGAACTGACGAAGGAGCAGTTTGAAAGCATGAAAAAGGACATCCACGCATAAATATTCACGTATGAAAGCTGACAATACTATCGCGCGGCGTTTGAAAATTATTGAAGGCCAAGTGCGAGGGCTCCGAGACATGATAGAGAAGGGCACCTATTGCATTGACGTCATTACCCAAAGTTCCGCGGTCAAGCAGGGTCTTTCCAATGTGGAAGATATGATTTTACAGGAGCATCTTTCAACCTGCGTCGTGAAGCAGATACAAAGCGGAAGCGCGAAAAAGGCAGTCGGGGAGATTTTGAAGGTTTATAAATTGAAGAGAAAGTGATATAGGCTAATTCGCGCGAATTAGCCTATAGCAAGCTTGATAAATCATTTACAAAACCATCGCAACTATATGACCAATAAAACCTTCAAGATACGCGGTATGCATTGCGCTAGCTGCGTTGCTGTGATTGAGCGCGTACTCTCTAAAACGGCCGGCGTGAGGTCGGCTACAGCGAATTTTGCTACCGAAACGACCAAAATTGAATTTGATGAAAATATTATTTCCGAATCTGGACTCGCAAAAACAATAGAATCTGTCGGCTACCGTCTTGATATAGGAGCAGAAGAAAAAACTGCGGCAGTAGAAGCTGTAGCAGATAAGAAAAAGAAAACATCTGGCGGCAAAAAAACGGAAACAATCTCAATAAAAGTTTTGGGCATGGATTCTCCTCATTGCGCGATGATTGTAGAGGGCGCGCTTAAGAAATTGTCGGGAGTTGTAAATACAGATGTAGATTTCCCAAATCAGCGCGCAAAAGTGGTTTTTGACTCGTCTCTGATATCTGTTGACGGTATTTTCAGAGTTATTGCTGATGCCGGCTACAAACCGATTAAGGAAGAGGGGAAGACGGAAGACCTTTTGGATAGAGAAAAAAATGAACGCGAAAAGCAACTGAAGATTTTGGAAACGAAACTTGCAGTCGGAGGCATTCTCTCGGTTCTCATATTCTTGGGCAGTTTCCCGCAGTGGTTCTCTTTCATGCCGCAAATTTTTAATAATCACTGGATACTTCTCGTTTTAACTACTCCGGTGCAATTTTGGGTCGGTTGGCAGTTCTATAGCGGCCTTAGACTTCTTATAAAATACCGCACCGCCGATATGAACACGCTGATTGCCATCGGAACTCTGGCGGCGTATTTCTACAGCGTGGCAGTTACGGTTTTCCCGTTTTATTTCGCACAAGGAGGACTAGCGCCGGCAATCTATTTTGACACCTCGGCGATTATCATCGTCCTGATTCTTTTGGGAAAATATTTTGAGGTTCTTATGAAGGGAAGAGCTTCGGAAGCGATAAAAAAGCTTATCGGCTTACAGCCCAAAACCGCGAAAATTTTGCGTGGCGGGAAAGAGATTGAAATATCCATTTCTGAAGTGCAGGTCGGGGACATGATAGTCGTCCGTCCCGGAGAAAGAATTCCAGTTGACGGAAAGATAACGGAGGGAGAATCTGAAATTGACGAATCAATGATTACCGGAGAGTCAATGCCGGTTCACAAAAAAGTCGGAAGCGCGGTTATCGGCAGTACCATAAACAAATTCGGAACATTCACTTTCCAAGCGACAAAAATCGGCAAAGATACCGTGCTTTCGCAAATTATTAAAATGGTGGAAGACGCTCAAGGCTCCAAGGCGCCGATTCAGCGCTTGGCCGATTTAATTTCTTCGTATTTTGTTCCGGCGGTTTTCGTTATTGCTTTTTTGACCTTTATCGTTTGGTTCTTTTTCGGGCCTGTTCCTTCTTTCACTTTTGCTCTCGTTAATTTTGTCGCTGTCTTGATAATCGCTTGCCCGTGCGCTCTGGGGCTCGCGACCCCGATGGCGATTATGGTTGCTTCGGGCAATGCCGCCGGCAAGGGAATTCTGGTGAAAGATGCCGCTTCGCTTGAAATTGCCAATAAGATAAACGCGGTCATTCTGGATAAGACGGGTACGCTTACGGAGGGAAAGCCCCAATTAACCGATGTCATCGCGTTTGATAATGAAAACCGGAAAGAGGTTCTTACTCTTGCCGCCTCGCTGGAGCAGAGGTCGGAGCATCCATTAGCGCGAGCGATTATAGATGATGCAAAAAAAGAAAAAATCGAACTGTACAAATTGGAAGAATTCAAAGCAATATCAGGAAAAGGCCTGCGGGGAGTTTTGCAAACCAATTCCGAGTCCGGCCAGAAAATTGAAGCATATTTGGGAAATAGGGCATTGGCCGCGGATGTCGGACTAAATATCTCTTCGTACGAAGACGATGTCAGAAAGCTTGAAAATGACGGCAAGACAGTGATGATTCTCATGGTTGATAAAAAAATCAAAGGCGCGCTCGCTGTCGCCGATGTGTTGAAGAAAGAATCAATAAAAGCAGTGCGCGCCCTAAAAGAAAATAATATAGAGGTCTGGATGCTGACCGGAGACAATGACCGCACTGCCAGAGCCATCGCGGCGCAGGCGGGCATAGATAATGTCATGAGCGAAGTTCTGCCGGACAAAAAATCGGAAAAAGTGCGTGAGCTGCAGGCGCAGGGAAAAATTGTTGCAATGATAGGCGACGGCATAAACGACGCGCCCGCGCTTACTCAAGCAAATATCGGCATTGCCATGGGCGAAGGCACGGACATCGCCATGGAATCAGCGAATATCACGCTTATGAGGGGAGACCTTATGCTTATTCCGGAAGTAATCAAGCTTTCAAAGCGCACGATGAAAATAATTAAACAGAATCTTTTTTGGGCGTTTTTCTACAACGTCGCTTTTATCCCCGTTGCCGCAGGAGTCCTTTTCCCGTTTTTCGGAATCCTGCTCAATCCGATTTTCGCCGGCGCCGCGATGGCATTCTCAAGTCTTTCTGTTGTGGGCAATTCGCTTCGCCTGAAAGCCAAACAACTGTAAAATTATGGAACCATCTAATGCAAAATCGGGCAAATATGTCTGCAGTGAGTGCGGGCTGACCTACAAAGAAGACGAGTGGATGAAGAAATGCGAAGCATGGTGCAAGAAATATAAGAGTTGCAATTTGGAAATTATCAGTCATGCTGTTGAGAATTGATTGCTTATGTTCATAAAATCGGAACATCACACATCTTCGGCAAAACAAATTCTTTCAGCACTGATGCTGTTGGCGATGCTCGCCGTAGTTTTCTTTGGTTTTGCAGCCATGTCATACGGGTCAGACGGGAAAATGGAAGGAAATTGCCCGTTCTCCGTTATGGGAGCGCCGTTGTGTCCGCAAGATTTGGCCGCCGCCGCGATTCATCACATCTCCTCGTATCAATCTCTCCTCAATGCGCCCGTAAGTCCCAGCCTCACTGTTCTCATAGTGGCGTTGCTCCTGCTCGTCTACGGAGTTTTCATATTTCTTATTCGTCCGCCCACACTCCAACCGCAACTCGTACGGTATTTATACGGCTCTCCCCATTCATCTGCGCGAGATAGAAAAACGACACATTGGCTTTCATTGTTTGAACACAGCCCCTCTTTGCAATAGGAGCGCCAAGAAAGCCACTGCTTTTTTGGTGCTCCAGCTCGCGCCTATACGCGAGTTTTTGATTTGTAATTACAAAAACCAATACTCACAACCATGAAATCAAAAACACTCATAACATCTGTCGTTTTTGTCCTCGTCATCGCTGGTCTCTTCATTTGGGGTGCAGCAGGGAGAGCGGGAACGGCGGCATCTGTCCAAGGCGCTCCCGGAGCCGCGACCAGCGGGGCAAAAAGCGCCCTCACTTCTCCGGAAACATTCTACGATTTCGGCACCATCTCAATGAAGAACTGGAATGTGACCAAGGAGTTCACAGTAACCAATCCAACGAGTGAGGACATTACTATAAAAACAGTTCTCACGTCCTGCATGTGCACCACTGCATTCATTGTTGGAGCGGACAGCAGGCTTAAGGGACCGTTTAGTATGCCGGGCATGGGCTATGTTCCGCCAGCCAACGAAACAATAAAGCCCGGCGAGAGCCGCATTATCCGCGTCATCTACGACCCGAACGCGCACGGCCCCGCCGGAGTCGGGCAAATAGACAGGTTCGTAACGCTTACCGATGCCTCCGGCGGAACGCTTCAGTTTGAGATAAAGGCGCTTGTCACGCCATAATATGCGGAGAATTCTTATAATCGCAGGCGTTATCGGCGCGTTCATTCTCGCGATACTCGTTCTGAAATTCAGCCCCGCAACATCAACGCTCATCTGGAATGCGAGCGGGGGCGGAGCGTGGCTTCTGCCGCTCGTCCTCATTTCATCGCTCTTGGATAGCGTGCATCCGTGCTCGTTCTCCATTCTTCTCATCACGATAGCATTCCTGTTCGGCCTTCAGCTCTCGCGCGAGAAAATCCTGCAAATCGGAGGCGTGTACATAGCGGGCATCTTCGCTTCGTACTTCCTGATAGGGCTCGGGCTTCTCAAAGTGCTCCACCTCTTCAACACCCCGCACTTCATGGGGAAGCTCGGCGCCTCGCTTCTCATCATCTTCGGAATCATTAATCTCTTGAACCGGTTCTTTCCGAACATGCCGATTAAACTCAAGATGCCGTCAATCGTGCATCAGCCGATGGCGAATCTGTTGGAGAAGACTTCTATTGTGGCGGCGTTCGGACTCGGGGCTTTGGTCGGCATTTGCCAATTCCCATGTATGGGCGGGCCCTACCTCATGGTGATCGGGCTCCTTCGCGACAGCCAGACGTACTTCGCGGGATTCTGGTATCTACTTCTCTATAATCTTGTTCTTATTGTTCCACTGGTACTCGTCTTGTGGTTCTCCGCCGATAAAAGCGTGGTAGACAAAATGCAGGAATGGAAACGCGACAATCTACAACGTGTCCGCTTAATCGCAGGCATCATCATGGTTATCCTCGGCGCGCTTATTCTCTTCTTTTGAAAAACTATGCTTATCACTCTGACCACAGTCTCAATGCTCGCCATTACCGCACTGGTATGGCTCTCAAACCGGATTCTGCCGTTTAAGGTTTGCCCGATTTGTGCTGGCGTATTCCTTACATGGAGCTGGCTCCTCGGCGCGCACTTCTTGGGCTACCGGATTGACCTTACGGTTCCCGCACTTCTCATGGGCGGATCGGTGGTCGGAGTCGCGTATCAGCTGGAAAAAAGGTCCCGTAACATATCGGGGGAGCGACTCCTCCTGTGGAAGGTGTTGTTTATTCCCGCCGGCTTCGCCGCCGCGTACAGCGTTCTTTCCGAGCAGTGGACAGTGCTTCTTTTCGCGGTTGTTTTTCTCTTTCTGGTATCGTTTTTGCTCTTGTCCGGAAGCGGGAAGCCGGACTCGCGCGAAGAAGCGATAGAAGATATTGAAAAGAAAATGAAAGACTGTTGTTAATTAATCATTAAAATTAAATTATGGAACAAGGAACACAAAAAAACAAAATTGAAGCCGTGTTGGACAAGTATTCAATTCCATTAAGCATTATTATTGCGGGGGTTATCATCGCGAGTGCGATGTCACCGTCGCAGGTATCGCGCACAGTTGAACTTCTTGGAATTAATCAGGCGGTGGACGCAATCCGTTCCGCCATTGAAGAAGCGGTACTCCCCGCAAAGGGTGTGACATTGCCGGTTACTTGGGGAAACTTGGGCGCCCGGCTCGTGGAAGCGGGAGCCATTGACCCAGTCGCGTTCAAGAAAGTGTACGAGGGGCGCCCGTCTACAGGTGCCGATGCCAATCCCATCGGCCAGTTTCCCGCCGATTACGAGAATCTTCTTTCCGGACGCACAAACGGCGCGCTTACCATAACTGAAGACAATGCCGGATATCTCCTGAACTTGTTATGGGCATTCGGACTTGCCAACAAAAATCCCATACTTGAGGACAAAACGGAAATGATGAATCCCGCTTACGGAGACGCGGGCAACTTCGCTTCCACGGGCGGGTGGACGGTGGCAAAGGGAAACGCGATGGAACATTACAGCAAGCATATGCTTGTAACGTTGACGCCGGCGCAACAAGAACTTGTTGACCGCGTGTCGCAGAACATTTACCGCCCGTGCTGCGGAAATTCAACACACTTTCCCGATTGTAATCACGGGCTCGCGATGCTAGGGCTTCTTGAGCTTATGGCCGCCCAAGGCGTAAGCGAAAAAGAAATGTACAAAGCGGCTCTCGCGGTAAATTCATACTGGTTCCCGGACACATATCTCACGATTGCGGAATACATGCAGAACAAAGGGATTGACTGGAAAAAGGTTTCTCCGCAAGAGATGCTTGGCGCGGATTATTCAAGCGTCGCGGGATTCAGGAATATTGCATCGCAAGTCAGCACGCCTTCCCAAAGTGGCGGGGGCAATGGCTGCGGAGTAGAAGCCGGAGGTGGAACGGGCCAAGCCACGAAATCTGCTGATTCGCCCGCGCCTCAACAGCGCCAGCAGAGCGGATGCGGGATATAGAGAAATTAACAGGATGTAACATTGCTATTCCAATGTTTTGCAAAACACTGGAATAGCAAAAGAACTCATTATGAACAATCACAATAATACGAACAGCGGACATGATGGCCATAAGCACATGACGTGGATGATGATTCCATGCCTCCTCTTATTGGGCTTTCTATTTCTTGGCGGAAGCAAGTTGTTTTCCTCTGGGTATCTCTGGTTGCTTATCATCGGTATCTGTGTAGTCCCTCATATATGGATGATGTTCAAAGGACACGGGGGGCACGGCGATACCGATACGGAAGGAAAAGAGAATGCTGTTGAAGAATCTAAAACGAAAGACGAGCATAAAAAAAGCGGGTGTTGCCACTAACACTTACTATGGAAAACTCATATGGTATCTGGTGGCTTGTCATTCTAAACTCCCTGATATTTATTATCTTCGCGTTTAGTTTTACCAAACCGAAAACCTCGCGGGACTGGCGGTCGTTTGGCGCATTTTCGGCGTTTCTCGTCGCGCTCTTTACAGAAATGTACGGGTTCCCGCTCACGATTTATCTCTTCTCCGGTTGGCTCACAAAGTGGGTTCCCGGGCTTGACCCGTTCACGCATAACTCCGGCCACATTCTTGAGGACCTGTTCGGCTGGGGCGGAGACCCACATTTCGGACCGTTCCACATCGTAAGTTACATCCTGATTGGCGGCGGATTTATTCTGCTCTCTAACGCATGGAAAGTTCTCTACCAAGCTCAGCGCGAACACGCGCTTGCAATTACCGGCCCCTATGCACGTATCCGCCATCCGCAGTATGCCGGCTTCGTCCTCATCATGCTCGGATTCTTGTTCCAGTGGCCGACAATTCTCACGCTTCTCATGTTCCCGATTCTTGTGTGGATGTACGCGCGGCTTGCCAAGAGCGAAGAAAAAGACGCCCAAAAAGAGTTCGGGACACTGTGGGATGAATATGCCGAGAAAACTCCGGCCTTCATTCCACGGCGGAGAAAAATAACAGCTAATACCTCAACCGTATGATCAATATCAAATCGTTTTTCGGATTCGGAAAAAATAACGGCGAGGAACCAATTCGTTCTGCCGGAGACCCGGTGTGCGGTATGCGGCCGGCTCACGGCATCAACATTGTTCACGAAGGCGTCACCTACACATTCTGTTCCGAGCATTGCGCGGAGCAATTCCGGAAAGACCCCAAACGATACGCAAAATCATAATATGCAAAAGGCAACCGCACAATCTTTTTAAGGCGTTTTTCTACAAAATTATGATAAAATTAAAATAAAATGAAAAAAATATTTTATTACTTATTGTTTATTGTCCTCGCAGGAGGAGCTACTGTTTCTTTTTGGGTGTACCAGCGGTATTTTAAAATAGAAGTGCCCAAGTTTCTGACATTTGCTGTTGTGAAGGGTGACATTCAAGATGTGGTGAAAGTACGCGGAGAGGTGGTACCGCAAAAAGATTTTGCCCTCGAGTTTCCTTTTGTGGGAAATGTAGAAAAAGTTTTTGTGACGGAAGGACAGCAGGTGAACCAAGGCGATCCCTTGATGAAGCTCGAGATAACCGATTTTGAGCTGGAAATTAAAAAATTGGACGCGACAATGGCCCAAAGCCAAGCCAATTTAGACAAACTTATTGCGGGACCGATACAAGAGGATCTACGTGTTTCTGAAACAAAAGTTGAAAATGCGAGAGCTTCCCTCGGAGACGCAAAGAGAAACTTTGCTGACAAACTACGCGAAGCGTACACGGCATCGGACGACGCGATACAAAGCAAGGCCGACCAGTTTTTTGATAACCCCCGGACATCTAATCCGCAAATTAAATTTTCCCTTACCGATTCTCAGTTAGGGTCTGACATTGAGTTTGAAAGGGTAAAAATGGAAACTACTTTAAAATCATGGGAATCATCGCTCGGGCAACTCGCCACCCAAAACAGTCTTACCCCCTCTGCCGAAACTGCACAAAGTAACCTTGATCAAGTGAAATTATTTTTGGATAAAGTGGCTCTTGCGGTAAATAGCGCAACACAGAATTCAAATACCTCTCAAGCTACCCTTGATACTTGGAAATCGAACACCACTTTAGCGCGCGTAAATATCAATGTTTCGATCGCCGGCCTTAGCGCGGCGAGGGAAAAATCTAAAATTGCAGAATCAAATCTTGCCCTTGCTGAAGACGAGCTCACCTTTAAGCGTGCCAAAGCTCGAACCGAGGATGTTCAAATAGCTGAGGCAAAGATAGAAGAGATAGAAGGTCAAATTGCAATCATGAAAGAGAAGATTAAAAAGTCGACGCTCTATGCGCCGGTGTCTGCTAAAATCATAAAAGTTGGGTTTGAAAGGCAGGAGCTTTTGAGGCCAGGGCAAACGGCTATTACACTCGCCACATCCGGGCACAAAATCCAAGCCGATATATCAGAATTGGAAATAGGGAAAATCCGAGAAGGCGACGGCAACGAGGTCTCGGTTCGTTTTGATGCCTTCCCCGGACGCACGCTCGACGGCAAAGTTATTTCTGTGGATGCCAAAGAAATTATCAAGGAAGGCGATAAATACTATCGCGCGAACATTTATTTGGACCCGCATGGCACCGAGATTCGCTCGGGGATGAATGCCGACCTGATGATACTTATTTCTTCAAGAGAGAATGTGCTGAAAATCCCGGAGTTCGCCGTTTACAAAAAAGATGGAAACAAATTTGTAACGGTTCTTAAGAATGGCAAGCAAGAAGAAGTAAAAGTAGAGACGGGTATTTCCGACGGAAAATCGGTCGAAATAACGAAAGGATTGACCCTCGGGCAGACGATAACGGTTTCCGCCGATTAATTCACCATACGGTATGCCCACAAAAAATGTACAACCAAAGATTGATTCCGTGTGCGGCATGGATCTGTCCGAATATGCAGACGTGCCGGAATTTGCTCATAATGGCAATACATTTTATTTTTGCGGAACGCACTGTGAAGAAAGATTCCAAAAAGATCCGGACAGATTTCAGGGTGAACCGCTCATAAAACTCAACAAAGTCTGGAAAGTTTTTAAGCTTGGAGGAGCGGAAACTCAAGTTTTGAGAGGGTTGGACATGCATATTTGGGAAGGTGATTTTGTCGCCATTATTGGTCCAAGTGGTTCCGGTAAGAGCACTACTCTAAATATGGTAGGGCTTTTGGATAGGTTTACATCGGGCAATATTTTTTTAAGGAGCAATGATATATCGTTGCTAAACGATGATGCCAGAACTGAACTTCGTTCCAAAACATTCGGCTTCGTGTTTCAGCAATACAACCTCATCCCGTGGCTTACGGCGATTGAAAACACAACCCTACCGCTCATTTTTTCCGGAAAGAAAGTCGATAAAGAGGCGATTGCGACCAGTTTTGAAAAAATGGGGCTCACCGAGCGCATGACCCATCGTCCCTTTGAGCTTTCGGGAGGGGAGCAACAGCGCACGGCGCTCCTCCGCGCGCTTGCCAATGATCCGGAGATAATCTTGGGGGACGAGCCGACAGGTAACCTCGATTCGGCGACAGGGGGTAAAATTTTGGAAATGTTGATTGGCCTGAACAAAATTCACAAAAAAACGCTTGTCATCGTTACGCACGATGAGGACATTGCTGCGCAGGCCGACCAAGTCATTGCCTTTAAAGATGGGCACTTAACGCTGGACCATCAAGTTCGCAAAAGATTTATAAAGAGCGATGAAGACACTTCACAACACAAACATGCTTAAAAATTTCTTATTCCTTGTGCTAAAGAGCGTACGACATAGACCCGTAAGGAGCTGGCTTACTATTTTTGGCATTGTGATCGGCATCATGCTTGTCGTAATTATTCTTTCCTTGGGCAATGGCATCAAGAACACCATAAAAGGGACATTGCAAGCCTTCGGCTCTGATTCAATTATTATTTTACCCGGCAAGGAGTCTAATCCATTACTGGGAGTTTTAGGAGGGCAAAAGTTCAAGGAAATGGACTTGATGGATTTGGAACAGATTGAAGGCGTGAAGTTCGTTGTGCCGATGGATTTCGGAATGGCGAATGTGGAGTATCAGGGTGAAAAGAAGGCCGTGTTGCTTCATGCGGCAAACTGGAAGAACTATACTCAGGTTCTGGAATCTTTACAGGGTATCAAACTTGAAGAAGGGCAGTGGCCGGAAGATGAGATAACCAGTAGGGCGGTGCTT
This sequence comes from bacterium, assembly GCA_030648265.1. GTDB lineage: Bacteria > Patescibacteriota > Minisyncoccia > Phycocordibacterales > UBA2100 > UBA10103. The sequence continues at coordinate 22,440 of JAUSHX010000039.1, read as the reverse complement.
GGCTATGTCACGACAAGAGATCTTTTTCAAAAAAAGGTCGCGGTCGGTGATGAAATAATCATTAAATCTAAACGTTTTATAGTGTCCGGCACGATGGGGAGGATTGGAGAGCAGATGATAGATAGTGTCGTCTTTATTTCCCTAGACCTTTTTCGCGAGCTTACCGGATCAAGATCGGGCGCCGCGTCCGCATTTGTAAGAATAGAGCCGGGAGCGCCAATAGACATTATCGCCAAACAGATACGATACCAACTCTCACAGCAAGAAGTTGTCCGAGATTTTACTCTTTTGACGCCTGAAAAGGCCGGTCGACTCGCTGGTAGTGTACTCTCTATTGTTGAACTCATACTGATTGTTGTTGCTTTAATATCGCTCGTAGTAGGGGCAGTGGGAATTATGAATACCATGTATACTTCTGTTCTAGAGCGAACCAAACAAATCGGCGTGATGAAAGCTATCGGCGCTTCCAGTGAAGCCATTCTCTCTTTATTTCTCATAGAATCCGGACTGATTGGTCTCGTCGGAGGGATTTTAGGAATAATTTTCGGCGTACTCTCGGCATATATTATCAGTTCGATTGCCGATAGTTTTGGCATACGAGGGCTATTCTCATTCGCCTCACTCGATTTCTTTGGTTTTGCGGTTATTTTAATCATCACTTTTATAACAGGGGTGATATCGGGGGCTCTGCCTGCTCGGCACGCCGCAAAAATGGAGCCGGCTGAAGCTTTAAGGTATGAATAAAATATAATTATGTCTAATAAAATTATTCTAAAATCAATCCTGTACGGAATACTCGCGAGCGCGAGCCTGCTCGGAGTTTATTTTGCTGTGCTCACGCTCGTGTCCGGTTGGAGCTTCGCTCAAAGCCAGTTCGCTTCCTTCTGGTACTTTATCGTCAGCCTTGCTATAGGGTTTGGCGTCCAGATTGCGCTGTACCAATACATTAAAACACTGGTGCATAGCGGACAGGGCATGGGCAAAGTGGTCGGCGTATCCGGAACCACTTCTACCGCGGCCATGGTATCCTGCTGCGCTCATTATTTAGTAAACCTGGTGCCAATTCTCGGGGTGACTGGACTTGTTACGTTCGTTGCTCAATACCAAATCAAGTTGTTTTGGGTCGGGTTACTGTTTAACGCGTTCGGTATTGTGTACATGATTAGTCGCATTAACAAATTCTCCGCCTCTGGCGGAGAGAATCAGCGTCGCGCTTTAATAGACGTTAGCGCGACATGATTTCGCTCAATCATATGGGAACTTTTAATTGGATAAAGAATACAGTTCCATTACTCGTCATCGGGGGAGCGATTGTTGTCGCACTGCTCATTGTTTTTAGCGACAACGAACAACCTGCGGCATTGACCGCTCCTTCAGAGACGGTCTCACAAAGCACAGCGAGCGCGGGCTATGAATCACAAACTGACTCACAAGGAATAGTCGGCGTTACAGTTACTCCGCTTGAACTTTCCGCCACAGCTTCAGTGTGGAAATTCAATGTTGTTCTGGATACGCATTCCGGCTCATTGGACGAGGACATGCTCACCTCTGCGGCTCTTGTGGATGATAGCGGCAAGGTATACCGTCCGACGAATTGGGACGGGGCCCCGCCCGGCGGTCACCACCGCGAAGGTGTTTTGTCGTTTATGCCGAGCATATCAGTGCCGCAGGCAGTACAATTGAAGATACTTAACATAGGCGTGCCGGAGAGGAACTTTACATGGACCATAAAATAAACGCGGTAGAATAAAGGTCGATGCATATTTATCAGATTAATTTAGCAGAAATTGTTATGAATCAAAATCTTGGGAAATTGGATAGAATCCTTCGGTTTATTCTGGCGTTTTGGTGGCTCGGACCGCTCGCGCCGAGCTTTGAAACAACATTGTTCAATGTGCTTATAGCGGTTGTGGGCTGGATTGCGCTCGCCGAGAGTTTCTTAGGCGTATGCTGGTTGCACCGTTGGTTCGGAATTGATAACAAGAATCAATAAATACCGAGGACCGTCCTCGGTAATAAAACTATGATTAACACAAAACATCTTCTGAAAGTTACAGCCGCATGGATAAGCGTCGTGTACGCGGTTTGTTTTCTCGGCGTGGCACTGTTTCCCGGAAGCAGGGAGGCGTTCATGTATTACGGACTCCACACAAATGCAAATGTGGGTGAGAACATAATGACGCTAACCACATTCATCTCTGGCCTTGTTATATGGAACATAGTTGTATTCTTGGCGGTCGGCTTATTCGCTATTCTCTTCAATAAAATTCAACAAAATTGAAGCATAGATTGGGTCGGCGTGATAAGATGGCTGATTATGTCGTCTACAGATGCCAATACCGACCCTATTGGCTCGTCTACAGATGCCGATGTCGGACTCATCGGCCCGAATCCGGAACAAAAGACGTACACCTTTCACGTCCACGGAATGCACTGCTCCGCATGCACGCTTCTTATTGAAGAAACTTTCAAGGAACTTCCGAACGTAACTAATGTTCAGGCATCGCTTCCGAATCATCAGGTGACAATCACAGGGGATTTTTCGGAGCCGCCGGAATTGATTGCTGAAAAACTTACAGAACTGGTAAAAAGCCACGGCTATACGGTCTCATTGGAAAGAGCGCAAAAAGGCGCGGGGTGGGGGGATTTTGTGTACGCGCTTCCGATTGCCCTTGTCATTATCGTGGGATTTTTGGCGCTTCAAGAAATTGGGTTAACCAATCTCATCACTTCATCGGATGTAAGTTATGGAACCGCGTTTGTGCTCGGGCTCATCGCCTCGGTATCCACTTGTCTTGCAGTTGTCGGCGGACTTGTACTCTCGCTCTCGGCGATTTCCGCGAAAGAGGGGGGGACATGGCGGACACAATCGTTATTTCACGTGGGAAGGATTGTCGGTTTCTTTGTCCTCGGCGGTGCCGTGGGTGTTGTCGGTAATTCGCTTCACCTCGGATTGACCGCAAACATCGTTCTTGGAATCATTGTCGCGCTCGTAATGCTCATTCTCGGCATCAACCTGTTGGATGTTTTCCATTTCACAAAACGTTTGCAATTCACCATCCCTAAAATATTTTCACGGCACGTGGTGCGCGGGAGCAAGCACGACCACTACCTGGCGCCCGTGCTCGTTGGCATCGGTACGTTCTTTCTGCCATGCGGATTCACGCAATCCATGCAATTGTATGCGCTTTCAACCGGAAACTTTATGGAAGGCGCGCTTACGATGTTTGTTTTTGCTCTCGGCACCTTGCCGGTGCTCGCACTTCTCTCATTCGGCTCTCTCAATATCGCACACAAACCATGGAAGGGGATATTTTTCAAAACAGCCGGAATTATTGTGATTGCGCTGGCATTGTTGAATCTTGGGAACGCGCTTGCGACAGCGGGGATTATAAATCCCGTCTTCAATTTCTAATCCCATGCAAAAACCAATTCTCATTTCTATATGTGTGAGCATTCTTCTCATCCTCGGCGCATTTTGGTTTTCTTCGCGTACTCCGAGCGCCTACAACGGCTCCGCTGTTTCAATTGTTGATGGAAAACAAATCATAGACATCTCCGCAAAGGGCGGATACTCTCCGCGCGTGGTGCTCGCGCGTGCGGGGATACCATCTGTTCTGCGTGTGAGCACGAGAGGAACCTTTGACTGCTCATCAAGCCTCGTCATTCCGAAATTGCAGTACCAGAAGTTCCTCTCACCGACCGGAACAGAAGAAATCCCGATTTCGCCAGAACAGGCGCAAGGCACCATGCAGGGCCTCTGCTCAATGGGGATGTACAATTTCCAGATTAGATTTCAGTAAAAAGACAGACATCAGCGGACACTTTTCTTTGCCGTGCTCGTCGCGGTCTTGTCCAGCGCCGCCAATTGAGGAAGTATCTTCTCAATATCGGCTACATCTTTAAAGCCGTAATACATCTTGTCGTTGATAGAAAGCGCCGGCAGTGTATTTTCCACATCGTTGATGCTCAAGAGCGTCTGGAGCGCGGAGAGGTCCAGATTGTAGTCAAAAGAATAAATGCGCAATTGCGGATATTTTTCCGAAAGGGCGGTCAATACGTACCCCTGATTCTCACAATCCTTGCAATCTCCCTTATTTGAGTAGAAGTAAAGAATGAATACAGATTTCAATTTGCATTTTGTTGCGACCTTCTTCATCAAAAGAAGGTCTTTTATCTGAAGGAGCGAATAGTAGCGCTTGAGGCGCAAAAGTTCTTCTTCATCCACGGAACTTTGGTTTTCAAGATACGAAAGCCTGTCTGCGAGAGGTCGAAGTTCTTTTGAAAGTACGGAGTTCTCGGAGATGTCTTTGCACGAATGCTCGGCGAGAAGTTCAAACTGGGTTTCCAGAGAGAGAATATCTATTGAAATATTATCCTGCGTCGTGCGTATCTCTGCGATTCGGCGATTATTAAAATAATTGGAAGCGTAGAGCGCGGTCGCAAAAATCGCCGCCGTGATGACGAAAGCGATGGCGTAATTCTTCCACTGTGTCGCGCGCGTGCCAACGATAGGATTGTCCATGTTAGATTTTGTTATGAGCGAAGCGAGTTAGAAAATCTTACACCCAGCACCTTCGTTTCTCAATGAAACAAAGGTGCTGGGTAAGGTTTGTCATCCGCAAAATCATTCGCCACGCTCTGATTGTGCGGGACAAGCCCTTAGCGCCACCGCACGCCCGTCTTAAACACGGCTCGAAACACGGCAGTGCTTATCCAAAGCGGTACTAAAAAACCGTACAGCAGTATAAAGAGGGGAGTTCCTGCGGGGGGCATTCGTCGCCCTGTACCCAGCCATGACCCGGCACTGATTAGTACGAGGATAAGAGCGATAGTAACAATGGAAATTATCAAGAGCGCGCTTGTATTGAAATAAAATAAATCGAATGAAAAATGCGGCATTATTCCTGTAATTTGTATACGTTCCAAAGTGTCATATATGTTTTTTATGCCGTACCAAAGAACACGGAGGAAAAAGTATATACCAACGCCAATTGAAATAAGCGCAGTCGGCAAAATGAAAAGGCCAAGATTTCCATAAGCCCTGTTACCGAACATGAATTTGTAATCTATGAAATTGCGCAGGAAGCCGTAGGTCCATCGCACGCGCTGGTGGAATAATCCTGGAAGCGTCCCCGGTGTCGCGGTGTAGACGGACGCGGCAGGAGCATTTGCGATTTTATGCCCGTTCTCCTGCATGCGCAGAGCCAGTTCCATGTCTTCCGTTGAATGTCCATGCCGCCAGCCGCCCAAATCTCGAACGGTCTTCGCCCGATACATTGAAAATGCGCCCGGGGTGATGAACACCGAGCCGAGTGCCGCGAACATGAACCTATTGAACACGCTTAATGTGTACTCCGCATTCTGAATATGTTGAAGCGCCGTTTTCGGCTTTCGCACGTGAACTCCCGGCGTTACTGCCGAGATATCCCGGTTCTCAAATATCGGAACGACTCGCATAAGCGCGTCCTCGGACACGCTGGAATCCGCGTCAAGGCACCCGATAATTTCGGCATCCGTATTTTGAAGCGCCAAATTAAGAGCGGTATGCTTGCCGCCGTTCTCTTTGTGAAAGACCCGTACTCCGCTGTTTTCAAATGTCTTTGCGACCGCGGGCGTGCCGTCTGTGGAGCCGTCGTCAATGATAATCGTATCCAGCATCTCGCGCGGATACCGCAGAGCAAAAATTGATTGCATCGTATGTGCGAGCGTTTTCTCCTCGTTGAAACAGGGAACAACGATGCAGACACGCGGAAGCGTACCCGCGTATTTTACCGTGCTCAATGTCCGCCTCTCTCCGCGCTTTTCCAGAAACGTAACGAGCAAAAAAACCTCAAAATAGAGCGAGATAAAAAGAAGCGTGTACACAACGCCGTCGCCAATGCCTGACATTCCAGCATTGTAGCAGAAACAGGTGCTAGCTTCTAGCTTCTAGCACCGACGTAAAAGTCGGTGTCCCGACCTCCGACGCTTCGGTCGGAGCAGGCGGAACGTCGGGACTTCTGACTTTTTACGAGATATACTTGCAAATTATGGAAGCCAAGGAACAGCGAGGGCATATCCACCCAATTTCATCGCTTATACGGGAAGCGAACAGGATTTTCTTTGATATGGGTTTTTCTCTCGCAGAGGGGCCGCTCCTTGAGAACGAATGGTACAACTTTGATGCGCTCAACGTGCCGAAAGACCACCCATCGCGCGACATGCAGGACACCTTCTTCATCAAAGACGAGCCGGGCAATGTCTTGCGGACGCACACATCTCCCGTGCAGGTGCGCTATATGGAGGCGCAAATTAAAAAAGGAATTAAACCTCCATATCGCGTCATCGTTCCAGGCAAGGTCTTTCGCAACGAAGCGACCGACATGACGCACGAAGCAGAGTTCTTTCAAATTGAGGGATTGGCGGTGGGAGAAGACATAACGCTTGCTCATTTGAAAGGAACGCTTGAACGTTTTCTAAAGGAAGTTTTCAAAGGTTCATCTGTGGAAATAAGATTCCGACCGAGCTTTTTTCCGTTTACCGAGCCATCGGTGGAAGTGGATGTGCGGCTTATAGGCGACAATGCGCCGGAAAAATTACGCGATAAGTGGATTGAAATGATGGGCGCAGGAATGGTGCACCCGAGTGTTCTAAAAAATGTAGGCGTGGATTCCGGGAAGTATCAAGGTTTTGCGTTCGGCTTCGGCATAGACCGCCTCGCCATGCTCAAGTGGGGAATTGATGATATTCGGCTTATGCACTCGGCTGATTTAAGGTTCATTAACCAGTTCTAGTATGAAAATATCCAGAAACTGGCTACAAACTTTTTTCACTGCACCGCTACCGGATGCACAGGCGCTCTCGGACGCGCTCACATTTCATGCGTTTGAGATAGAAAGTGTGGAAGGGAACATTCTGGATGTAAAGGTAACGCCGAACCGCGGGCACGACTGCCTTTCGCACCGCGGAATTGCGAAAGAAATTTCCGCGATTTTGAATATTCCGATGAAAAGCGATCCGCTCCGAGAGCCGGTATCGCTTTTGCCAAAAACAGATTCAGTTACGGTTTCAATTGATACTCCTTTGTGTGCACGGTACATTGCGGGCTACATCCGTGGCGTGAAAGTCGGCCCGTCGCCGGATTGGTTGCGGGAGAATCTTGAATCAATAGGCCAGAAATCAATCAACAATATTGTTGATGCGGCGAACTTTGTGATGTTCAATCTGGGCCAGCCGCTACATGCTTTTGACGCGGGCAAGCTCGCATCAAAAAGTGGACAGTCTACAGTTGACAGTAGACAGTTCAAAATACAAATACGGAATGCGAAGAAAGGAGAGAAAATCACCACACTTGATGGGAAGGAATACATTCTCTCGGATTCCATGTTGGTTATCGTGAACAGAAACACAGACAAAGCCATTGGAATCGCCGGCGTGAAAGGAGGGAAATCGGCAGAAGTAAGTGAAGCAACCACCGAAATAATTCTGGAATCAGCAAATTTTGACGGCATTTCAGTTCGGAAAACAGCGCAAGCACTGAAATTGCGAACAGATGCATCTCAAAGATTTGAACAAAGCATTTCTCCCGAACTTGCCGGGTATGGCATGCGCGCGGTGACAGATTTAATTCTGAAGATTGCTTGCCCAGAGCAAGGTCGAGGTGCTGGTGGGGAGGTTTTGGGATTTGTTGATGAATATCCGGTTCCGCAAGTTGAAAAACAAGTTGTGGTTTCGGTGTCGCAGGTAAATCGCATTTTGGGAACCGCGCTCGGAGAAAAAGATATTGCCGATGCACTGGCTCGTCTCGGCCTCCCGTACAAATGCAGTGAGGCGACGCCTCACTGCATTTTCAAGGTTGAGGTGCCGTTTGAGCGTCTTGATTTGGAAATCCCGGAAGATTTGGTTGAAGAAGTCGCGCGCATTGTCGGGTACGACAAAATTCCTTCTGCGGAGCTTCCGGCGTTCTCGAAAAAGCCGGAGGTTAACGCGAATTTTTATGCGGCTGAAAATGTTCGCGAGGAATTAATTGAGAAAGGGTATTCTGAAGTGTACACGTCTGTGTTCGCCGACAAGGGCAAACGGGAAGTCTTGAACAAAATGGGAGGGGAGAGGCCGTACCTGCGCACGAATCTGACGGACGGATTAGCGCAAGCTTTAGAGAAAAATATACGGAACAAAGATATTTTGGGTTTGAAAGAGGTGAAGCTATTTGAGATTGGCACCATTTGGGATTCTTATAAAGAAGAAATTGTGGTTGGGTGTATCGGTGAGAAGGAAAAAGCGACGCAAACGGCTTTGTCAAAATTCAAAACCGAAGTTCCTGCGTCCAGATACGAAAATCTCCCGATTTCCGATTTGGAACGCTATCAATCATTCTCTCGGTATCCGTTTATTGTTCGCGATATCGCGTTGTGGACGGCAATCGGTACGAAGCCGGACGAGGTGCTGGAAGTTATCAGAAAAGAATCGGGCGCGCTTCTCATTCGGAGCGAATTGTTTGACACGTTTTCTTCCGGAGGAGGATCCGCCTCCGGCGGAGAAAAGCAGCCGAGAATCTCGTACGCATTTCGCCTTGTGATTCAATCTTTTGAAAAGACGTTGACGGATGAAGAAGCAAACGCAGTGATGGAAAAGGTCTATAAAGAGGTCAAAAAAGAGGGCTGGGAAGTGAGATAATCCAGCGAATTTCTATGCACATTTCCGCTATACAAGGGCGTTGTTTTTTGCTATACTGGACGCACTAAATATGGCTGAAAAGAAAGCGAAAAAGACCGCAAAACCCACCCCGAAATCGGGGGGTTCTTCGTATGACTCGAGCTCAATCACAGTACTAGAAGGCCTGGAAGCGGTGCGTCGCCGACCCGGAATGTACATCGGAACGACGAGCTCCACAGGGCTACACCACCTCATTTGGGAAGTCTTTGACAACTCGCGCGACGAGGCGATGGGAGGATTTGCAAACGATATTGAAATCGCGCTTTTGCCGGACAATCGCGTGCGCGTCGCCGACAACGGGCGCGGTATTCCGGTAGACATTCATCCGAAAACGAAAGTCTCAACCCTTGAGACGGTGATGACCATGTTACACGCCGGAGGAAAATTCGGCGGAGCCGGATACAAAGTTTCCGGCGGCCTTCACGGCGTCGGCGTTTCCGTCGTCAACGCGCTTTCATCTCATGTGCGCGCCGAGGTGCATCGCGACGGCGGGCAGTACATGCAGGAATATAAGAATGGCGGAAAGCCGGTCGGCAAAGCAAAAAAAATCGGCACTTCAAAATTGCACGGAACAATAATTACTTATGAATCAGACGCATCAATTTTCCCAGACCGCGAATTGAATTGGGAAATGATTGTCTCGCACATGCGACAGCAGGCGTACTTAGTGCGCGGCCTGCGCATCACGATTTTGGATTTGCGCGGAGCGGCATCCGCCGGCCGGCGGATTGACGATGAAAGCGTTTTCAACCTGCGTGAATTGGGCTTGGACGCGCCATCCATCACTTTTTATTTTGAAGGAGGCTTGCGCTCGCTCGTGTCGTTCCACAACAGGCACCTTGAACCGGTACACAAAACTGTTTTCTATGTGGAAAAAGAACAGGACGGCGTGCAGGTGGAAATTGCGCTCCAGTATGTGGACGACATAACGTCCAGAATATCTGCGTTTGCAAACAATATCTATAACAGCGAGGGCGGAATGCACATCACGGGTTTCAAGTCGGCGCTTACGCGTACTTTGAACGCGCAAATTAAGAATGGCAACGGAACAAAAGAGAGTGAAACCTTTACCGGCGATGACGTGTTGGAGGGTATTACCGCCGTCGTTTCGGTAAAATTGCGCGAAATACAGTTTGAAGGACAAACAAAATCCAAGCTCGGAAGCGTTGAGGCGCGCGGTGCTGTGGAAACTGTTTTCAGCGAGGCATTTGGAATGTTCCTTGAAGAAAATCCCGATGAGTCGCGCGCGATTTTGGGCAAAATTTCTCTTGCGATGAAGGCGCGCAAAGCTGCAAAAGCGGCTAAAGACAGCATCTTACGCAAGGGGGCCTTAGATGGAATGACGCTCCCCGGTAAGCTCGCTGATTGCCAGACTCGGCTCGCGGAAGAAGGGGAGCTATTCATCGTTGAGGGAGATTCCGCCGGAGGTACCGCGAAGATGGGGCGCGACAGACGCATTCAGGCGATTCTTCCGCTTCGCGGAAAAATCTTGAACATTGAGCGTGCGCGTATTGATAAAATGCTCGCGTCGGAGCAAATCAAGAATCTCGTCGTCGCCCTGGGGACTGCAATAGGCGATGTGTTCAATATAGAAAAACTTCGTTATCACAAAATAATTATCGCGACCGATGCCGATGTTGACGGCGCGCACATCCGCACGCTTCTCCTCACACTTTTTTACCGGCACTTCAAGCCGTTGATAGAGGGTGGATTTATTTACATCGCTCAACCGCCCTTGTTCAAAATAAAGAGAGGAAAAGAAATTCACTACGCGTATTCCGACGAGGAGTTGGTGAAACTCGTAGGCAAAGATGCGCCATTAGAGGAAGTGGACAGTGAACAGTTGACAGATGACAGTGAGGGAAATTCTGAAGGCACAGAAGACTCAAAATTAAAAACTTCCGCCGGAGGCGGACCCGCCTCCGGCGGGAAAAATCCCAAGACATCCGTTCAGCGATACAAAGGATTGGGCGAAATGAACTCTGAAGAATTGTGGGAGACTACGATGGACCCTGCCCGCAGAATTCTGAAACTGGTTACTATAGAAGACGCGGAAGATGCCGACATGGTTTTTGATATGTTGATGGGCACCGATGTCCCCGCACGCAAGTCATTCATTCAATCTCACGCGAAGGAGGCGACACTGGATATATAAAACAGGTTATAGGTGTCAGGTGAGTATGCGAAAGAAAAACGGCCTGCTTGCGCAAGCCGTCATCGGTAAAAGTTGGTGGAGTCAAATATAAAGAAACCACCCTCCCTAAGAAATTTCCCCATGGGCATGTCAGTGCTCTTCTCTCCCTTTGTTTCGGGATAAAAGATTATTTTGGCTCCAACCAAGGACTGACTGAAACTTGCCCGCACAACTGATCCGTCTTTCAGTGTTACCCTGCATCCAGACGAGACCGACCGGCACTTCGTCGCAAATCTCTCCGCAGACACTTCGAACTGCGGGGGGACCACGAAATCCTCTGAGCTAAGTTTTCCCCAAATTAATAGGGCAAGCATACCCAATACAACCGCTCCTGTTTGGAGGAGCGAGAAATTCTTCTTCTCTTGCATCGCGTACCCCCAATCAGGTTAATGGTTGAACACAAAAAATCTCCATACGGCAACATCGCCGACCGATTCGAACTCTATCAAATACCGGGTTGCCGCGCAAAGAATTGTCTTTTAATGATATTGCGTTTGCCGATGCGGTCGCATCGGCAAACGCAATACGAACCTCACACCATATATAACGTCTAACTATATCGTGACGCTCGCCGTGTTGTTGATTTCGCTGGATTCCTTCACCTCATCTACGGGGTCAACAGATACATAAAATGTCCCGCCGGGGACTGCGTTCTTGAAACGCAGCATATTCTCAATGCGGGCACCCTGCGCGAGTGGTTCCTGTGCGGGAGAGGAATACAGGTACGCCGGAGATATCGGAAGCTGTGCCGTGAAGTACCACGTGCCGGTTGATGCGCTCCCATCATTTGAAATCAAAAATCGTACCGCGACAAGCTCGTTGGGCGACGTCGGGGGCCGTGCGATGAGATTGCCGCTTATCGGGTCAATAACGCCCTTGGATAAAATGCGCACCGACAGGTCGGGCAATCCTGATGCGGGCGCCGGCGCAGGTTCCGGAACCGGTTTAGCAGGAGAGGCGGCGAGACTTGGATTTATGATAGTCACGGAAGCATTCCCCTCTGCTTGTGACATTGGAGTTCCTGTAGCGACAGGCGCGTTCGGAATAAAGATAATGGAAAACGGAACATCGAGTGAAGATAGCCCGTTAAGAAATGGGATGACGTTAAATTTGTTGTTTGAGCCCGGCATCGTGTATCCGACTCCGCATGGAATCGCGATGGTTTTAGAGCCTGTCCCGAACGTCTTGAATTGGAAACCCTCGCGGCACTGATAGAGAAATGCATATTTCCCGGCATTTTTCGGGGTGTATTTCCACGAAACGGGGAATTCCTCGCCGGAGGGGAGTTTATTTGAGGGTGCTGTTATCTGTATGAATTTTGCAGAAGGAGAGAACATTGATGCGAACGATGAAAGCCACGATTTGGAAAGCGTTTCCAGATGGAAGAGTCCCCAAACGATTATCGCTATCAGTATAACTAATCCTGTGACAGTAAGAATGTTTGAAAACATACCTGTCTTCTCTGCTACCGGTTTTTCAGCCATGCCTGCGATTGTTCCATATTCGTAGTGCTTGTCAACTTGGCGTTTCTCTTGTATTCTCTATGTAATTATCAGATAGAGCGACAGATAAACGGAATATGGAACAAGACCAGCAGTTTTTGGAGTATGTGGTTAAGGCATTGGCGGATTATCCGAACGACGTGAAAATTACCCGCACGGTTGATGAGATGGGCGTTCTCTTGGTGCTCTCCGTCAATAAGGACGACATGGGCAAGATTATCGGCCGTTCCGGCCAGACTGCGAAAGCGATACGGACGGTGTTGCGCGTTGTCGGAATGAAGAACGATGCGAGGGTGAACTTGAAGATTGATGAGCCGGAGGGAAGCGAACGCCCGCCGCGAGAGGCCATGAGCTCGGCACCGGCCACGCCGTATGTCCGCGACACGACCGTTGAGGATGTGATTAGGGACCTGAAGGCGGAGTAATTAACCACTAGCCAATAGGGTATAGAGAAGAGAATACAGAGCAAAGTTTTTCCTAGTGGCTAGACCCTAGTGGCTAACAACTATGTTACATTTCCACATCATCACGTTGTTTCCCGATTCGGTAGAGCCCTATCTGAAGAGTTCTATTCTCGGGCGCGCAATAGAAAAGAAACTCATCAAGATTTCTTTTTACGACCCGAAGGATTTTACCCGTAACCCCGTTAGAGGCGCTTCGCGCTCTAACGGGGCAGGTAAATACGGCCGTGTGGACCAACGTCCGTATGGCGGAGGGCCGGGGATGGTACTGGAGCCGGAGGCTATGCTTCGCGCAGCCTCAAAAGCCATGTCAAGGCGTCGCCTTGACATGAGCATCTTTTTTTCCACTGACGGGGTGCTTTTTGATGAAACGTTAGCGAAGAAACTTTCAAAAAAGAAAAACATCCTCCTGATTTGCGGCAGGTACGAGGGAGTGGACGCTCGCGTGCCAAAGATTCTTAAAGCGAAGCCGGTTTCAGTCGGCCCCTACGTATTGACCGGCGGGGAACTGCCGGCGGCAACAGTTATTGACGCGGTCGCGCGGTTTGTTCCGGGAGTGCTCGGCAAAGCAGAGTCGCTGGAACGCTCACGTGTCTCTAGCCCCGAGGTCTACACCCGCCCGGAAGTTCTCGTGTGGAGGGGGAAGAAATACCGCGTGCCGAAAGTCCTGCTCTCCGGCCACCAGAGAAAAATAAACGAATGGAAAACAAAGCGTCCGCCAAAGGCGGATCCGCCTCCGGCGGAAACGAACTAAACCAAGGTCTCTCCTTGGGCATTTCGCATCAAGGTGAGACCTTGGTTCAGTTACGCTCGTGCTTTTTGTTTAAGGGCGAGATGTTTTTCTATTGCGGCGATACGCTCAAACGCATGGTCAATTTCTTTACTAAATCCGGAATGATTTCCCACGGCCACTTCAACCGCTTTGAGCCGTTGCTTGATGTCGGCAAGTTCCGCTCTAATCCCCGCAAATCCAGTCACCATCTCTTCCCGTATGCTTGCGAATCCAGTTGCCATTTCTTTGCGAACATCGGCAAGTCCGGTCTGTAGATCTTCCTTGGTCGCCATCGTACTCCGAATGTCGTCGCCCTCCGATTTTATTAAGCGCGCAAGTTTGTCAAATCCGGTTTCTTTCCTCTTTTTCATATACGACATAATACCACACGTTTCAGACTAGCAACTGTTGAGAACAAACACTTTTCGTACGAGTCCGATGACCTGAACCCAGTGCCTATTCCCCCGTTTTTCCTTACTCCGCACATATTTCCTAGAACCTAGCCCCGTGCATCTGCATTTCTCGCATTTGTTTCCCGCTATTCCCTATAACCCTATTGCCTTTCTCCCATACCGCATTTCCTAGAACCTAGTCCCTAGAACCTAGTTCATGTTATCCCCACCCATAAACCCATATATCGCCATAGGAGGGTAAGATTAAGTTTAGATGAATTCCGCGAGGTGACTCCTTGGCCTTGAAAGGTCTCTCCTCGGGAACCTTAACCGTTACCAATTTACTATTTACCTGACACCTGGCACCTAAAACCTAGAACCTGTATGTCCGCCTCATCCCGCTTTGTAATCCCAGCGTCTCTCATCCTTTTTGTACTGCTCGCGCTTACCATAATCCCTATCCCAACACAGGCGCTGATTACGTGCGCAGACGGAAGTATCAGCATCTTTTCTTCGGATAAATGTCCTACGGGTGTACGTCCTCACGACATTCGTGCAACGCAAATTGCGGCAGGACCGGCAGCGTTAGTAATAGGAGGGATAGAAGCTGGAGTGTATATAGTTGGTGGAAGAGCAATAGCAACTCCTGCGCTATTTGCCAATGGGCTTCGCATCGTAGGAGCAATGGCTGGTTTGAGTGTAGGTGTAGCAGGTTCAGCAGCTCAAAACCAGCCTCAAGTCATGAATCCATCGAATTTAACTCCGAGACAATTACAGGCCCAGAAGGACACTCAAGCAGTACCAGTCTCAGCTCCCCCAACCGCAGCCCCAGCACCAGCATCAGTGTCCTCTGCTCCACAACCAACTTCTCAAACAATCAGTCTATGCTCAACGGAGGCGGGCAATAGCAGCCAGGGGAATAACTCTTATACTTATAATTCATGTATACAGAGATATTCGGCACGATTTTCAGATGATAGGAGTTACTTTGTGCAAGACACAGGAGGAACAGCACCATCAGTAGCCCCTGCCGCAACTCCAGCTCCAGCATTTGTGGGTCCCCCGGTACCGGCATATCCAGGAGCTTCTATAAGCATGGACACGTTGCAACAATTGGCCAAGGATAAATGTAAAAGTTGGGGATCTTCGTCTGCTATATGTGAAGCGGATTACATAAAGACTTTTCAAGACGATATTCGAGAAAACGTTTCTCCTGCGACGGCCCCAGCGGCAGTTTCACCGACAGGACCCACGCAGGTTACAGGCCTGATTGACGGCAAGGTGACCCCCGATGACATTAAACGAATCGGGGAAAATTGCCGCAATGAAGAAGACTTGGACACTTGCATGAGGCGTACCATCGCGTCTTGGCAAGGCGGTAATCTTGACGGAAACGACATAGAGAAAATAAATCAATATATCGCACAAGGTGCACCAACCCCCGCGAGTACTAGTGATGCACCCACAGGGGAGATGGGGCCTTTTATCAGCAATTATCAAAGAGCTGTAAGGTATTGTGACGGCACAGGGTACATATCAGAAGCAGATATAAACCAATGTCAGATTGACGTGGAACATAGACTGGATATTGGAGAATCAATGGTTGCACCAGCTGTAAATTTAGGGCAGATTGCCCCCCAATCAGATATTTCTCGAATTACCCAGCCATGTGCCAACCGTGCGGGTAATGGAGATTGTCTCGACCAGTCAAACCCGACCTATTGCTTGCCAAGCATCCTTTCGATATTCAATGGCAGTTGGAATAATTGTGCAAATGGAGTTCAAGGCGCAGAACAACCTCATGCTTCAGTCCAAGAAGGACCAACGGCACAACAACCTCCTGCTCCGGTTGAAAAAATAACCACTTTTTTCCCCGCCCAGACCCCAGTTGCACAGTCATGCATCAGCTATGCCGCTAATGGAGATTGTACAGGGTATTTGCAACCGGCTACGGGCTTGTTGAAAAGTTTCCAAGATTCAGTCTCAAATTTCTTTAGTAGCGGAAGTCAAACAGCACCTGTGCAACAAATTTCTACTCAGGCAAGCGGTTGGGGTGCGACTCCAGCACCGTCAGTCTCAAGATATGACAAGGGCGGTGAATTGAGTGGCTATATTATCCCTCGTTTTAGTGGGCCAGCTGGGCAAGCCACAGGACCAGTGCAATCTTCTGAGCCGGCACAACCTGCCGCGCAAGAAGTAGCGCCGTCAACAGAGAGTGCCCAGACACCAACGGATATTGTAGATCAGGAGAACAATCCGCAAAATACCATTCAGCAGGGTTACACGGAGACTGTTATACCATTTTATGGGAATTTTGGGGGAGATGGCGCCAATCTTGATGAATTACTCCAACAACCGGACAGTCTTCAAATGTTTGACAATGGCACAAGCAACCTTAATGGTGTCCTAATAGATTGGTCATTGATGTATGGCAAACCAACCCGTCAATTCTCGGCGGCGGAACCATCAAATCCTCTCCAAAATCAGAGTCTGGCCGCCAGCGCCTTCGGCGCGCTCGTACCAATTATTACTGATACAAGAAACTAGACCTGGGCTTGCACACTGTTCCAAGAGTGCTAGTATATGTGTGATTATACGTATCATTACACATATGAAAACTACCATTTCGTTTACCAGCACCATTTCACCAGCGCTTATTGCATGGATTGATAAGCGTGCGCGGATTGAGAAGCGGACACGACGTGCTGTTCTAGAAGAAGCTGTCAAAAGTTATCAGCGCGATGCGGTGAAGAGTTCTCTCAAAGAAGGGTTCGAGCGTGCGGCGTTGGACGCGGACCTGCTTGAGCTTGTGGAATGGGGCATGGACGATTACCAACGGCTTGTAAGCCGCACATAGCCATGCGACAGGGCGAGATATGGTTTGCCATCCTCGACCCGGTCAAAGGGTCGGAGCAAAGTGGCAATAGACCGGTCGTGATAGTTTCCGGGAATACTCTTAATGATGCGCTTCCTATTGTAATCGTTGTTCCTATCACGTCTAAGGTAAAGTCGTACCCCACTTGCGTTATGTTGTCGGCAAGTAAAGCGAGCGGATTAAGGAAAGATTCAGAGGCGATGACTTTTCAGATTCGCGCACTCTCCAAAAAGAGGCTCACAAAGCGGATAGGTCGCATCGGGGGAGAGGAACTTCGAGAAATCCTGAAAGGATTATTCATAGCACTAACGCACTAATGCGCTCCGCTCGTGCAATATGTGGTTTATAATACAAGCATGACAGGCTCATTCATCCGCTTTACGCTCGGCTTCCTCGTGTTCATCGGGGTGAGTTTTGCCGTTACGATGACGATAGACAAATACGCCACATCGCAGGATGCGGCGCAGACGGCGGCAGTGCAGAACAGGTGATAGCCACTAGGGTATAGTAAAAACTAAACCAGGGACTGCTCTTATCAGATGAAGGTGTTAAAAACGGTGTCCGCTATCCTATACGACCGTGCATGATAGTGGACACCCTGAACTCGGAGTTCATCAGATTGACGCGCCTCAAATAGTAAGTAGAATGCACCGCGTAAGGCTAGAGACAGCGAGCATTGAATAGGCAATAGGTGTTAGGCAAAAGGAAATAGTGAAAACTAAACCCTAAACCCTAAACCCTATTCTTGTCAGACTTGCCGAGGTCGACCCGTCACACGAACACGTTCGCGTGGTCGGGCAAACTCCACCTTGCCGTTAGAAGAATTATTTAGAAAATAACGAACGCAGTGAGTATATTTTCTTAACCCCGTGAAATCCTCGCGCTATTGCAGCGAGGTCGGCAAAGCCGAATTTCACCGGGTCTAAGAGCTTCTAAACTCGCTTCGCTCGTTAACAATCTCTAAGATGTCAAAAACAAAAGAGGAGAAGTCGGTGATAATAGAGAAGTTGGAGAAGGCGTTCAAAAACGCATCTTCTGCGGTTCTCGTCCACTTCACGAAGATAACTGTCGCGGAGGAATCTGCCATGCGCAGAAACCTGCGGACGGACGGCATCTTGTACACGGTGGCGAAAAAGTCGCTCATCCGGCGGGCTTTGGATGCGGTCGGATTCGCACACAAGGATGTCGCACTTGATGGCCAAGTGGCCATTGCTTACGACGCATCCAAAGAGGGCGATCCGACAGCTGTCGCGCGCCGTGTCTTAGAGTTCGTGAAGAAATTGGGAGCCGAGAAGTTCATGATTCTCGGAGGGACGTTTGAGGGAAGGTTTATAGGCCAGAATGAAATGCGCGAAATCGCAACCATCCCCTCGCTTCATGTTTTGCGCGGTATGTTCGTGAATGTGATAAGTTCGCCCATGCGCGGACTTGTGGTGGCGCTAAGTGCGATTTCAGAGAAGAAAGGGTAATTAATTATTAACAGCCCCGACGCACAGAGTAGTCGGGGTCCCGACTGAAACGTCGGGAATGAAACAACAAAATAATATGGATGAAAATCAAACAACAACTGAAACTGTGGAAGTGCCCGCGAAGTTCAAGAAACTGGTAGATGAGGTTGAGAAAATGACCGTATTGGAATTGAACGAGCTCGTTAAAGTGTTGGAAAAGAAATTCGGCGTGTCAGCGCAGGCTGCGGTGGCCGGCCCCGCCTCCGCCGAGGCTTCGGCGGGCAAGGAGGAAAAGAGCGAATTCAACGTTGAACTTACTGCGATGGGAGAACAGAAAATTGCGGTCATCAAGGTTGTGAAGGAGGTGCTCGCGCTTGGTCTCAAGGAAGCGAAGGACCTCGTAGAGAGCGCCCCTGCGATGCTGAAGGAGGGTGTGAAGAAAGAGACAGCGGAGGAGTGGAAGAAAAAGATTGAGACAGCGGGAGGAAAGGTCACTCTGAAATAAGGGAACTTTACTCCCGCGTGCTCATTCGCGCGACGGCGCGAATGACGTCGAAATCTGCAGATTTCGACGATGGAGGAAAAGTTACTCTCAAGTAACTTTTCCGTGGTCACGCGCACGACGGTGCGTGCGATGCCGATTCGCAGCAGCGAATCGGCCAAAGTCACTTTGGAATAAGAGACTTTGACACACGCGATGGAGGTAAGGTTACTTTGAAGTAAATAGTCCCCCGAGGAGACACCTCCCCCGATGGGTGAGGAGTCACCTCTGGACACCAAAACAACGGCTATTTGACCGTTGTTTTGCTGATTGATAAGCGGGAGTCACTGATTTCCCGATATTATTGAATATTAAGAATTGTGATACTATCCGCCTATGGACGGTGGCTTTCTTGAGAAACTCATCGGAAACCGTGCTCGAACGCGCGTTATCCGCGTTTTCATCTTCAATCAAACCGAAGCTATGACGGTTGCCACGGTGGCGAAGCGTGCGGGCGTTTCCACGCAATCGGTTAAGCGAGAAATAAAGAGTCTGGAGAACTTGGGAATAATAAGTAAGGGAAAGAGCGCGGGCATTCAGCCGGGAAAATCTTCAAAGCATGTTCGCGGGAAGAAATCAAAACGCACGGCCCCGCATGAAGATGCGTGGTGTACAAATCCGCAGTTTAAGCACCTGCGGGCACTCTCGTCTTTCATTCATGAGGTTTCTCCGATACGGTACGACAATATATTGAGCGCGCTTAAAAATACCGGCCGTCTGTCAGCCGTCATAGCGTCCGGTTGTTTTATGGGCGACGTGACGCGACCTGTTGATTTAATTGTTGTCGCGGATAATGTGAACGAAGACCGTCTTTTATACGCGATTAAATCGCTTGAACCGCTTTCCGGGCGAGAAATCAGATATTCCGTGTTCGGATCGCCAGAATTCTCCTATCGGCTCACTATCCAAGACCGCCTCATTCGTGACATTTTGGATTATCCTCACATGGTCCTTCTTGACCGCACCGGCGTCTTGAAGTGAACCCCGTTAGAAGTCTTTGATAGAAAAAATTGAGCAATTTTTTCTGCGTTGAATTAGCGGGGACATGGCAAAAAACAAAGTATATCAGAAACAAAGCGTAATAATCACTTAAGACAGACTTCTAACGGGGTGAATAACGGCTCATATAAAGGGTGAAACCGCCATTTGCTGGCTATCCACATAATGATGCAGGCCAGTCAATAACATCCTTGCGCAGTGCTATCATTGGACCCATACGAGGTCGAAATCGTTATTCTGAATTATTAATAGATTATTAATAGTATTTTAGGGCTAAAAATATGATAGTTTCACAATCGGCGGATTTGGTTCAAGGTTCGCTCACGAACCTCTGGGGGGTTGTCGCGTTGTACCTTCCGGCTATTATTATGGCGGTCATAGTTTTTGTTATCGGCTGGGTCGTCGGCATTGTTCTGTTCCGTATTGTTGAACAGATAGTGAAAGTCTTGCGCGTAGATGACGCGCTCAGAGCGGCCGGTCTCAACGATGCCGCAAAGGAAGCGGGCTTTAGTCTGGACATCGGCTGCTTCCTGGGAACGCTCGTGAAGTGGTTCGTAATGATCGTGTTTCTTGTGGCATCGCTTGAAATCTTGGGCCTCCGACAGGTCACCGACTACCTTCAGACGGTGGTTCTGCTCTATCTCCCGCAGGTTATTGTTGCAGTCATCATTTTGATAGTTACTGCAATAGTTGCGGAGGTGTCGAAGAATTTGGTTTCCGGTTCCGCGCGCGCCACAGGTACTCGCTCGGCAAATCTTGCCGGCACGGTTGCAAAATACTCGATTTGGATTTTCGGCATTCTAGCTGCGTTAAACCAGCTCAACGTTGCAAGCGGATTTGTGACGACGCTCTTTCAGGGATTGGTGGTCGCGCTTGCTCTATCTTTCGGCCTTGCTTTCGGACTTGGCGGCAAAGAAGCGGCGGCTCGCACCATAGAGCGCATTCGTTCGGAAATAGCACACCACAACTAGTTCTCTGTTTTTGAAGTTGTGTGAACAATTGACGCGCCCCCGATGGGGGCGCGTCGCATTTGGTATGCCATGGTAACGGGGTACAATACATTTTATGCAGTGTGTGATTTTGGCGGCGGGACGCGGAACGCGCATGAGAGAGCTTACGCGAGCTCTCCCGAAGCCACTTTTGGAAGTGCGGGGTAAGACTCTGCTGGAGCATAAATTTGACGCTTTACCGGATGATGTAGATGAAATAGTTTTGGTTATCGGATATCTGGGAAGCATGATACAGAAGCGTTTTGGAAACAGTTATGAGGGAAAGAAAATAACATACGTTGAACAGGACTCTCTTCATGGTACGGCGGCGGCACTCTGGAGTGCCAGTGGGATTTTGCACGGACGATTTATTGTCATGATGGGCGATGACTTGTACGGAAAAAAAGATGTGGGGCGCGCCTGTAAGGCCGACAGGTCTGGTGTCGGCACCTGTAGACGGAGCGATACATGGCTGGTGTTTGGAATGGATCTTGAGCAATTGAACGGGGCCGGAAAAATCATCGTCAGCAACGGCACGGTAGTTGGTATAATTGAAAGCGACGAACACGGAACTTCCGGACTTGCGTCAACCAATTTGTTTTCTCTTGATGTCCGGCTCTTTGAGTACGAGATGATTCCGAAACGCAGGGGGTCCGAAGAATACGGACTTCCACAAACGGTACTCGCGGCCTCAAAAGTGTCCGGCATACCTCTAGAATTAGCCCGAGCTGGGTCCTGGATACAAATTACGGCGCCGGAAGACCTGAAATATGCCGAGAAAATCCTTGAGAATTCTGCGGCGTGACTGACGTACGGGTTATCCACGAAAAAAGGTGTTTTTGCCGGTTGACATGCGATATCCTGTCCGCTATACTCCCCGACACATATGGTAATCACTTCAGGTCTCATTAAGTGGCGTAGGTAGCCGGCCAAAAGCTGTGCGACCCATGCCGCTTCTAAGCGGCTTTTTTGATGTCTATATGCTTGTCCTCCGACCTGCCCGCCGAAGCCTCGGCGCAGGCGGGAGCCATTGCGAAGGAGGAGTGCTCGTTGAAAACTGAAGAGCGACAATCGCCAGTGCGAAACACTGGCGCGCGGAACACGCCGAACGAACGCAGAATTACGCAGAAGGAAATGCAATTGCATTTTGTCTGCGACCGTCTGCGTCAAGTCTGCGACCGTCTGCGTGCCAATTTCGTATTGGCAAAAAGAAATCAACAAAAGTGTTGGTGCAGTTGTAGACTGCACCAACGCAGGAACTCATACTGTATCGTCTACAGTATGGGCAACAATGTCAGTGCTTTGCACTGACCGCGGAATGACGCGGAACGAACGCAGAAGAACGCGGAAAGAATGCACTTGCATTTTTTCTGCGATAGTCTGCGTAATGTCTGCGTGCGTCTGCGGTCGGCGCGCGAAGCGCTGACGACAACGCGGTTCTCAGAATTCCTTACGGGAGTTCTGAGTAAGGGCGTGCGGTGGATGCCTTGACTCTAAAGGGCGATGAAGGACGCGGCTTAGCTGCGATACGCTTCGGGGAGGTGCTATGCAACCTGCGATCCGAAGATTT
>JAUSHX010000022.1 GCA_030648265.1 bacterium | reverse complement strand
GCGTCCGTAGCCCATAGTCCACGATTATTTTCCCGCGCCGTCTTTTCCGCCTGCTTGAATTCCTTCTGATATTTGTACGGAAGATTATACGTATATTCGTGTCCAAATCCTTCGGAAATCATAAGTTGATTGAAAAGCGTTCCATCTTCCAGAAATATATACGCGAGCAGTCGCCCGTACTTGTCCAGTTGTCCCTGCGAGGACTCTGTTTCAAGTCGGACGCTTTTTCCGGTCAATATCTCTTTTGCCTTTTTGCTCGCTTCTTCGCCGAAACACTGAACCGGTTTGCGCGGGTCAACGGTCTCCGGCGTGTCCAATCCGATGAGACGCACCGTTGCGTTCTTACCATTTATGTTGACCGCTACCGTGTCGCCGTCCACTACTTTTGTGACAGGGTAGTATGCTCCCGCACTGCGGAGTGGCGCCGCCACGCTAATTTCAGGCACACTCTCTGAAACAATTGCCGATTGAGATTCGGCGACTGGTTGCCGGACACTTCTTGGCACGGTCCGGCTCATCAGGATTCCAAGTCCGATTCCCAGAACCAGCATAGCAATCGCCGTTTTGTTGCGCATAGGTTCAATTGTATCCGATTTAACGATAGGGTAGGATACACCTAATGGCAATCACATTGAGCATCCTCAAACGGGCGGACGCGGCGGCGTTGCGAGATATACGGGTACTTCTCGCACAGGTGCGCAGCGGTTCTGCTGAGGGTGCCGTCACGATGCCGGAGCTTAAAAGCGTTCTCAAAGATACAAACACCCTTGTGCTTGTTGCAAAAGACGGTGTCCACATCATCGGCATGGCGATGCTCTGCATCACAGCGCGTATCGGCAGACGGACGGGGCAAGTGGAAGACGTGGTCGTTCTTGACGGATATCGCGGGAAAGGACTCGGCAAACAACTCATGAACAAACTTATTGAACTGGCGCGGAAGAATAAGCTCAAGGCGGTTTACTTAACAAGCCGTCCCGCCCGCGTCGCCGCCAATGCCCTCTACCAGAAAATCGGATTTGAGAGGAAGGAAACGAACGCGTACTGCTTGAAGCTATAAATCATTAGACCACAATCGTCATAGAATAATAGGGCGATATATCGCACTATTATTTTCTTCCTTTCGTGAACTTGGTTATGCACACCCTTGTGATGCAAATACCCCATTTGGGTAGATAATTGCTGTAAGAGTCATGCTCGTTCTTATGGCGCAATATTTTACCGAAGAATCTTCAATATCTCATTTTCTTTACTCAAGTAAAAAGAGCGCGCTTTTGTGGCTTGTAGTTCGGGTCTATCTTGGATACGAGTGGTTTATTGCCGGATGGGAAAAGGTCAATAATCCTGCATGGGTGGGGGACTCTTCCGGTGCTGCGATTACCGGTTTTGTAAAAGGGGCACTTGCGAAGACGGCGGAGTTTTGCCAGCCATTACCGGCGGCCTGTCACCCCGATGTGCAGGATTGGTACGCGGCATTTCTTCAAAACGTAGTCCTGCCGAATTCGACACTGTGGTCATTCATGATCGCATGGGGCGAGGTGTTGGTAGGAGTAGCACTCATTCTTGGCATCTTCGTGGGGCTAGCCGCATTCTTTGGCTCATTCATGAATTTGAATTTCCTCTTGGCGGGAACTGTTTCCGTAAATCCTATAATGATTACGCTCGGCGTGTTCCTTGTTTTGGCGTGGCGTGTCGCAGGGTTTTGGGGCTTAGACCGCTTTGTACTCCCGCTCATTTCCAGACGCGTTAGCTCGCAAAATCTCCGCAATTAACACGAAATCCAACTCGTTTTTGGCATCAAGCCAATGTTCCTTAAGTGCCACGGTCGTGGCACTTAAGGAACATGCTATTCATTGCCAAATTTATGCAAGCCCAAAATTGGACATCGGATGTTCAATTTTGGGCTTGCAAAAATTGCGGGGGGGGTAGCATCGGTTCAGGCCGGTATTGTTCGAATTGCGGTCGGGATGCGGTAGTGGAATTGCTGGCATTAAAACTGGCGCACCCACATGCCGATTTTCGGTAAATCTTTTTTGGAGAAACATCCATGAAAAAGACACCAACCGGAGCCGCGGAATTCCGCGGCTCCACTTCCGCGGTTGTGGCGCAGTACAGCTCCAACGTCAAGCGCAACGCGGGTTTTGCAGTGTTCGGCGCACGGTAACTCGGTCCGCGCTACGCCCGTAAGGGCAACACTGGGATTAGGGTCAGCTCAAACTGATGCCTAACCAACCCCCGGGGAAACTCGGGGGACTTCATTTTGAAGTTCGGCATAGGGAGAAGAATCTATTCTCTCCATGTTCCTTAACTCCCACGACCGTGGTAGTTAAGGAACACGTGGTTTTCCGCGAACATGCAAGGAGTTCGCTTGAGTGGTAGACTAAAAAACATGCAATATATATCCACTCGCGGAAATTCAGAACCGGCCGATGGGGTAGGCATCGGCACCTGTAGACGGAGCGAATTTAAGGAGATTTTGTTGGAAGGTCTTGCGCCGGATGGCGGGCTTTATGTGCCGGAAAGCTACCCAAAATTTACTGATTCGGAGCTTAATGCTCTGCGGGACAAGAGCTACCACGATGTTGCTTTGGCGGTCTTGCGGAGATTCATCACCGATATTCCGGAAAAGGATTTGAAGAATCTCATCGCGTGCACATACACGAAAGATGTATTCGGCACCGATGAAATCACTCCGGTCAAAGATTTGGAAAATGGCCTCGACCTTCTTCAACTTTCAAACGG
>JAUSHX010000029.1 GCA_030648265.1 bacterium | reverse complement strand
ACGAACGCATTCGCCAACGTTGAAGATGCCGCCGTGGTTACCGTAATGATTCCGGATGAATTATCGTTGGATACTGTCGCTATTGAGGGAACGCCCGGCATTGGACCGTTTAGGTCCGCGTTGCATAACGAGGTCGCGGCCGCGGTAGTGCTGGCGTTAGTAATCGTGAATCCGCTTGGAAAAACCAGCTGTATCTGCCCGCCTTCTGGAATTGCGGTGCCGGCAAGAAACTGGACTTTGTAATTTGATGTGACGGAAGCAGAGCGACTCTCT
This sequence comes from bacterium, assembly GCA_030648265.1. GTDB lineage: Bacteria > Patescibacteriota > Minisyncoccia > Phycocordibacterales > UBA2100 > UBA10103. The sequence continues at coordinate 19,158 of JAUSHX010000029.1, read as the reverse complement.
GGAGAAACACGGGTCGGGTTCATTCCCTGCGTGCTGAAGTTCATTGTTCCGCCGCCGGGCCCGAGCTGGCCTCCCGTTGCAGTGGAATTCTGTACCGTGCCGAAAGCAAGGTTGCCCACTGGCGTGCCCGAAGTTGAGATGCCGTTACTGGCGAGGTCCTGAACGGGTGCCGATACCGTCACTTTGTACTGATTTCCGTTCTGAAGCGCGAGTCCCGTGATGCGCGCTGTTTTTGAGCCGGAATCGTATGTCACGGTTTTGCCTCCGAGAGAAATCGTCGTACCAGTCGGACTTTCCAATGTGTAGTTCGCGATGTTATCGGCCGCGTTCGGACCGCCTCCGGTCTTCATCGGTTCGGAGAATGTAATCGCGATGCCAAAGTCATCCGCATTGGCGAAGTTGACGGAAGGAGCGGACGTGTCGGCAGTCGCCGTGGTAGTAAATGTGGTGGTTGAGTGGCTCGCGAGAACATTGTTCGCGAGGTCTGTGACGCCGGATGCTCCGCCCACTACTACGAATGAGTACGGGGTGCCGGCGGCAAGCGGAGTAGATGGAACAAAGCTCACAGAACGGCTGTTAGGGCTGTATGTAATACCCCCCGTGACCCCGCTATTGTCGCTTGACTTTACGAGCGTCACGGTCGTAGACGTCAATGTCCCGGGATTCATGTCCTTTGAGAATCCGGCAGTAATGACAGGGCTCATGGAAACTCCAGTCAGTCCGCTAGTCGGAGAAACGCCGAGAATTGTCGGGGCCGTGTTGTCCGTTGCGCTCGCCGTTTTGAAGTAGAGGCGATATTCCATCGGGAACGACGTGCCGGTAGAGCTTTTTGCGGCGGTTGTCACCTGAACGACATAATCCGTACTCACCGTAAGAGCGCTTGTGTGCGCGATTGTTACCGTTTTAGTCGTGGCATCGTATGTGTTGGTCACGCCGCTGAGAACCTGCGTCGTCGGCGCACCGTTCACGCTTGTTGAAAGTTTGACGACCGCTGTATTCGTAACAGAGTTCTCTCCGCTATCCGTGCTGTTCATTGCGACACTGAACGTCAGTTTTATCGGCGCGTTCGGAGCGAATGACTGATTGCCCGCCTGCGGCTGTGAATTCTGCACGGCTGGCGGAGTCGTGTTGGTCCCGCCTGTCGCGCCAGTTGTGAAAGTAATCGTTGATGTGGCCGCCAAGGCGTTGCCCGCGGAGTCTGTAATACCCGGCTTCGCGTTGATTACATAAACCGCGGAGGAATTAAGGTTAGCGGCGGAATTGTCCAGACGGAGCGAAGTAGACGTAGCGCCTGTCGCGCCGTTAGATACGATGTGGAATGCATAGGAGCCGTTATTGGCCGCGTTCTCTGTTGTTCTTGCGAACACCATGTCCCCGATGCTGAAAGGCGTGGCATCCTGCAGGCCGGTGTCAACCGGCCCATTCGCAGTGGACGTGATTTTTGCAAGAACAGAGCTTGCTGCGAATGTCGGCGAACTGCCGGCGCCGTCCAAGGAGACTGTCCCGCCACCCGCTTGCGGACCAAGTATGCCGGCGCCTGTGACAGCGGTCACGATGTGCCACGCGTATGTGTTGAGATTGTCGCCTCCGGCAGTTAGTTTTGCGAACACAAGATTCCCCACGACCAGAGTCGTTGAGGCGGTTACTATGCCGGAGCTGTTGACGGTTGAAGTTGCTGTCGGCATAAGGCGCGCGAACGTAGTCGTTGCGTATGAGGGAGCGGCAAGAGCGTCGTCCAAACGAAGCGCCGTACCATCGATGGCCGCAGAAGTTGAAGCGATATGCCAGCTGTACCGCACATTCGTCGGATTTGCGCTTGTATTCGCCACTATAAGGTCGCCGACGCCTACAACCGCGCCGCCGGTCGTATACCCGGTCGCGGTCGGTGTAGCAAATTTGGTTATCTGGAGAGAGCGGAAAGCTGGATTGTTATTGATTGCGAAGGTGCCGGAGGTCAGGGTCGCATTTGTGACGAGTCCGACTTCAGGCGGGAAAGTATCAGTCTGCGTGAAGACAATGTCTCCCCGCACCGGCAATGTATATCCGCCCTGCGGGAAGATTTGATTAGCGCCGCTTATCTGGAAGAAGCCGGTGCTTACCGTCGTTGCCTTTGCAAAACGGGAAGAGGCCGTATAAGTGGGCTGATTGGATACAACCAAGTCAAACCCGTTCGGAAATGGGCGGAGCGCAACGCCGACCGCGGTATTGCCTGCGCCCGTCGTCATAGTCACGTTGTTTGAGTTTAATGTCGTCGGGTTAAGGTTCTCGCTGAATCCGAAGTGAATGAAAGTGGAAATCGGCACGCCGGTGGAGTTGTTGGCGGGACCGGTCATGCTGGTTTCTAGCGTTGGCGCCACTGTGTCTGTTGCGATTGTATTCGTGGACACTGCCTCCGGTGTACCTGGCGGAGCACTAGCGCTCCATTGGATTGAGTCGGGGTACATGTTCGCCGTAAATGTGTGAGCGTCCACGGCGCCGTCGTCGGTTTGTATGACGATAAAGTAGTCGTTGCCGAGATTATTGCCAGCGTCATCCTCCGGAACAGTCTCGTTTGCAAGGAACGATAGGGTGGTCGTAGCACCAGCGGCATCCCATACCGCACTCTGCAGTGGCACGACATCATCAAATGCGTCAAAAGTTCCCTGCGTGCCTGCCGAGGCATCGTCGCGATAAATCGCAACACCGGAGGACGTGGCGGTTCCGAGCGCCGCGAGGTCGGTCGTGGTGGAAAATCCGGAACCGACGAGAAAGGCAACGCTCGTGGAGGCAAACGTCTCCGTACCCTGACCCGCGCTTATAAGATTAAGCCCTATTACCGCAGTGGGCGTGCTTGAGGCCTTGATGGTCTGATTGACGCTGGTGAGCGATGTAGCTACGTTAGAGAATATGCCTGCTTCCGCTTTGCCGGCGAAAGATGCTGATAAAAAAATCGCCGCAATCAAAATCGCGGCCGAGGAGAAAAGCACGCGCACACTGGACCCATATACTTTCTGCATAATTTTTTAAATAATAATTAATAATCTCAACGCAAACAACAGCCCGAGCGCCTAGCACCCGTTTTATGTACATTCAATTATGTAACTGTAGCGCAAGAGCCACAACATGTTGCGGTGGATATCTTCGGCACGCATCTCGTCATTGCGACCGCGAGCGTAGCGTGGCGGGAAGCAATCCAGAGGAACCAATTCCCGAGGAGACACCTCCCCCGCTGGTGAGGAGTCACCTCGGAACTCGGGAATTCATTCCTTCCGGTGCGCGCGAGAGCGGTCAATTTCTGTAAGATATTGTTTGCGCAAACGAACGCTCGTGGGAGTAATCTCCAAATATTCGTCTTCCGCCATCACCTCCAGCCCGCGTTCAATGGTGAGTTCAAACGGAGGCACGAGTGTGAGCGCCTCGTCGGAGGAAGACGAGCGGACGTTCGTAAGATTTTTGTTCTTCGTCGGGTTCACCGACATCTCCTCTCCCTTAGACGTGTTCCCTATCACCATGCCCTCGTAGACTTCCGTGGCGGGTACAATGTAGAGTACGCCTCTGTCCTGCAAGTTCCACAGAGAATAGCCGAGTGCTTTCCCTGTCGTCATTGAAATCATTGAGCCGACTGCGCGCTTCTTGATTTCCCCCGCATAGGGTCTGAAGCCAACGACGCGCGATGACAAAATGCCATCGCCCTTTGTGTCCAGTATGAATGAACTGCGGTATCCCAAGAGTCCGCGCGTCGGGCCAACAAGTGTTATTCGTACACGACCATGACCCTTTCCGCCGGAGGCGGATCCGCCTATGGCGGACATGACGAATTTACGCTGTCCTAAGCGCTCAATGATTACGCCCTGATATACGCTTGGGATATCCACAATAGTCTCTTCAAACGGCTCCATTTTCTCGCCATCTATCTCGTGAAAAATTACCTGCGGCTGGGAAACCTGAAGCTCATAGCCCTCTCGGCGCATCTGCTCCAAAAGAATCGCGATGTGAAGCTCGCCCCGGCCGGAAACTTTGAAGCCTTCCGGACCCTGCGCTTTTTCGTCCCTCTCCGGCGCAAAGTCAACCCGCAGTCCGACGTTTATTTCAAGTTCGCGTTCCAAACGCGCGCGGATTTGGCGCGATGTAACGAACTTGCCCTCGCGTCCAGCGAACGGCGAATTATTGACTAGAAAATTAAGTGCGATGGTCGGCGGGTCTACTTCAATCGCAGGCAACGGCTCCGTGTTTGCGTCCAGAGTCACCGTCTCGCCTATGTAGATGTCTGGCAAGCCCGCAATGAGCACGATGTCTCCGGCTTCCACCTCGTTCGTCTCCACGCGCACGAGTCCTCTGAACGTGAACATCTTTGTGATTTTTCCTGCGCGTGCTGTTCCGTCCGGCTTTTTTACAAAAACATTGTCGCTGTTCTTTAACGTGCCCTCGTAGACGCGCGCAACGGCAAGGCGTCCGAGGAAGTTGTCGTAGCCGAGATTGAACGGCTGTAAGCGAAACGGTGCGCTCTTCTTCTCTGGGTCCGAGGCGGGAACATGCGCAAGAATAGTTTCCAAAAGTGGTGTCAAATCTTTTGATTCATCGGTAAGTTTGTTCTTTGCGATTCCCTGCCGGCCTATGGTGTAGACGACGGGAAAATTTGTTTGCGCATCGGATGCGCCAAGTTCCATGAAAAGTTCCAGCACTTGCTCTTCTGTGCGCGCGGGGTCGGCCGCTGGTTTGTCTATTTTGTTGATGACGACGATTGGTTTCAGTCCCAGCTCCAAAGATTTCTTAAGAACGAATCGCGTCTGCGGCATCGGGCCTTCCTGCGCGTCCACTACGAGAAGTACGGAATCAATGGAGCGCAGAACCCGCTCCACTTCACTGCCGAAATCGGCGTGGCCCGGCGTGTCTACGATGTTGATTTTTGTGTCTTTGTAGAAAATCGCGGCGTTCTTGGAGTAAATGGTGATTCCTCGTTCAAGTTCAAGTGCATTGGAGTCCATGGAAACGCCCTCCTCGGCAACACCCGTCTGCCGTAAAAGCGCATCGGTAAGCGTGGTCTTCCCATGATCTACGTGAGCTATGATTGCTATATTCCTTATTTCCATGTTAGAGATTCTTAGTGAATGCTAATGAGCTTAGAAGCTCTTACACCCAGCACCTTTGTTTCATTGAGAAACGAAGGTGCTGGATGAAGAAAACATAGTCGCCTTGCTCTTTGTTTTCTACCAAAAAACCCGGGAGCGCCGAGAATTAGCCAACATAATAGCGTTAAAAACGCTTTGCGTCAACCTAAAAAAGACCCGACCCCCAACAAGTGAGGGTCGGTAACATCTATTACCAACGAGTATATGCGTGCAGAATAAACTGTCAATGAGCAGGTGTTGATAATCTCCTTCTACTTTTCTAACGTATCTCTGAGTCCGTCTAGTAGCGTGTAGTTGCATCGCGGATTTTGCATAGCGAACAATTTCAATTCCCATGCGAAACAATTCTTGAATGAATAGAGGTGAATGTATTTTCCGATTGACTGAAAATGTTTGACCGCTGTTAGAAAGTCACTGTCGCCTGTGAACAGGACGATATTATCTATATCTGACGCGTACTTGTGCAAGTCCATCGTTATTTCAACATCGGTATCACACTTAGTCTCTGTGCCAATGTACTTTAGGTCCTTCTTGATGACATTGTACCCGATGCCTTCAAGAAATCTTAGGAACTTCGCGTGTCTTTCGGCTTTGGTGATGTATGGCTCTCGCTTAGGTTGCATATCCTGACATGCATAGAAGTTATAGAACACCGGGGAATGTTCGGCCTTGAGAAAATCTCTTAATTTGATGAAACAAATGTCGTAATTAGTCCGCGCACCCGTTTTGGGATTATTGTTTTTGATTGCCCAAAACAGATTGGAAAAATCGATAAATACACCGGTTCTTCCATCACTTGGTTTTTTCCCAGACATCACGGCAATATTACACCCGTGCCCGTAAAAATCTAATTATCTTTATTTACCGAAAAAGGTTATTGACGCCCTGTGTCTCCCTACTGGTAGATATTAATTAGTGCGCTAAGAAAACAGAAACCTGCGATCATCTCCTAGTCTTTGTAAATATTCGTTGACATAAAAATAGTCTGGTTCGCTTTTGACCGCCCGTGTTCGGATTTCCCATTTCGGGTCTTGGGAATCATTTGCATTAAAAAGAATAAGACCAATCCCGAAGCGAGTACACAATGACTCGATTCTGCTGGTATCGGCTTCTTTTGGAACTGCTAGATAGACTTTGTGACTAAAGATTTTATAGGCACATGCTTGCCCAAAGGCAGTGATAAGTTGGTTTGTATCAGTCTTAATTTCTGCACTGATAATTTCAAGAGGCGGACGAACAGCATCAGTTTCCGAAAATTTGTATACTCCGAGTACGTCGGGTGTTCCCCACCTATCGCCAAATCTGTTTCCTCCCAAAGATATAGCCCTTGTACACTCCTCTAAGTCCTGTTCCAAATAGTCCGCGAATGGCTGATAAAAAGATGCTTCGTTGGGTAAGTTTATTGACCGTTCTGAAATAGGTTGGGCGGATGAAACATATTTACGCAAAATCCATAATCCTCTTTCTGGTTTGGTTATTTTTTCGTTATTTTTTTGCACACAATAACGAAGAGAACCAGTTACAGTACCCGGTCGGGTGCCAGGAAAATATTCTGTGAGTTTCTTAAAAAGAACGGAATACCTAATGCCATTCTGCTCATTCTCTAAAATCTCCAAAATCTTTTTTGTGATTTTTTCTCGTTGAGTTTCAGCCATAGTTGAAGAATATCGCTTTTTAGTAGAATTACAAGACTACTCAACTGAGATGTATCCTCGTAGATTTTCCAACTTCAGCGAAAAGATTAGGTGGTTTTTAACGGTTTGAGTGATTCCTCCGTTAAAAACCACCTAATCTTTGAGTACATCCCACATCGCGGGGTCTTCGCCCCCGTCAATTTTGAAAATCGCGACTCCGCGCACGCCCAACTTTTTGGCGAGCGTTACCTTATCCGCAATCGCTTTCGCGTCGCTCCACACGAGATAGCGGAATGCAGTCTGCAAACTCGTGGAAGCCGTCGTGTTTTGGGAAGTATTTGTTCCTGATTCTCCCGGCATGGGCGCCGCCGGCATCACATCCGCGCCTATCATCATTTGTGTGGATGTCGGCACATATGCAAGCCCCATTTCTCCCCAAGCAGTGCGTGCCGGTTTGACTCCGTAAGCGGCGGCTATCTGATCGGCGTAGCGCGGGTTGAAAGCCCATTGAATTTGATATTCATAATCTCCAACCGAGCCGCCCACTCGATATTCATCCCCATATGTTGCAATCCCAATTACTATTTTCTTTTTGTTTATCTGTTTCATGGCAAGCTTGATTGATTTCTCAACCCATGCAGTATCCGCAAGCGGAGTGTAAACAATGGCCTTATTTTTCTTGTTGAGAGTCTGGTCGGCAGTCCGCTGGTCGTAAGTCATGAATCGCACGCGGTCGCAGTATTTATTTATTGCTACGAAATCATTCGCGTACTCAAGTTTCTTCGGCACTTTGGCGTAGGCATCTACCGGCGGTGTGCGCGCCTCTATGGTACACATTAGCCATTTTTTTGACCCAAGACGCATCTGTAATCCCTTCAAAAACAGGGAAAAATACGGGTTGGTGGACGCCCCTTTCCCTTCAAAATCAATGTCAATGCCGTCGAACCCTTTCTCGAACACGAGCGCCGCGATTCTGTCCTCAAGCGCAATCCTTTTCTTGTCATTCTTTAAAATGCCAGCCATAAATTCGCCATCGCTGTTCATGACAGTAGGGATGATTCGCACCTTCTTGCGCTTCGCTTCTGCAATAAATGATGTCCACGGCTCGGCATCCATATTTCCGTTGTCCACAAGAGTGCCGTCGGATTTTATTGTGTAGACGAAGGGATTGATTTCCGTAAAAACATCCAGATGCTGGAATGCATCTGCCGTGCCGGTCGCCACACGCCAGTATGGAATCCAGCCGGATACTTCAAACGACTTTGAGATGACGGCAGCGTGAGCACCAGAGGGCAGCAAAAAAAGAACGGTAAAAACTGCCAACTTTAAAGTATTTCCACCTCTTACCATACTATTGAGTGTACACTAAAAAGTAACGGCAGTGTTCTTCCATGTCTTTGTGGAATACTCCGAAAAGCCGAGACCGGAAAAAGAGTGTACGACTTTCCCGTTGTGCTTGAGTGAGCCGGTGAATCTGGAGATTTGCTCGGCGATGGTCTGTTTGGGAAGCCATGGAGCAACCTTGACGCCAATCATATCTGTGCGCACCGGCGCATAGGCGACATCAAGCGTGTACGGGCCGGTTTTAATTTCAAATCGCGTTTTAGCCGGTGTTTTTACTCCGGTTGTTTCTTCATTCCCCCACTGCCGCTCAAGGATATTGAGTGTCGTGCTGTCAAAGTTAATGACATCCTTGTTAATTTCAACATACGCATACGTTCTGTATATCCGCCCGAACCGGTATATGACGCCGTACACAACCGAGATTTTTTCATCATTAAACTGCGCCCATTCATAGCGGGAAAAGAGCGGGATAAATTCTCCCCAATTCGTATCCGAATACCCGAGTGCATTCAGTTGAATCGGCGTGCCGTGGATGGAAATTGTTCCCGTGATGCGGGCCCGCGGCATCTTGATGAGCCAACTCACCTTTTCCCACGGCAGTACCCCAAAATTGGTGTCGCTGTATCCGTCTAGTGTCGGCGTGCTCTGATTGTATTCAAGGTTCCATGAAAAATCGGCAATGGTTCCGGTAATTTCGTAATTGTGCGGAGTTTTCTCGTTCAGGTGCGAATCTCCCATGCGGACGCTTGCGGTCTGCGTATCAAACTCAATTCTGTCCATTGAAACTTTTTCAATGCCCCCGTGAAAATCTCCTCCGCGAAGAATTCTAGCGATTATCCTCCCCGAACCAATCGGTGTCCGGAGCTCCGGATCCAAAACGATGTACATAATATATCCCGCCATGTCTCCCTGAATGAAGTTGAGGTACTTCCATTCGGTGTAGAAACCGTCGTGCTTCCCGTCCCTATAATCCAAATAGTGCCACCGGTCCCTGTGCGGGGCGGCGTATTTTGAAATATTGTCAATTGCTTGAGTCATTTTCATTCTTCTCTAACTTCCCCGCTGTACCTGATGCCTTACTATTAAAAATCTTCTCAAGATATGTAATGATGAGCACGACTACGACTGTAATAAGGCCAGCGTAAATGAATTTCGCAGTAAGCGTGTCCGTCGCCAATGGAAATAGGTAGAGAATAAGCTCCTTGATTGCATCGTTCCAGGCCAGACCCGCGACAAAACCGAAACCCCCGCCGATATACGCGAGAACCTTGCTTCGCATTTCGTTCTTTAAATCGCTCACTTTTACAATATATCACACAGCGCCCGCTAAAAGCGGGCGCTGTGTGTATTCTGTATTTGATATCCAATATCCCGTATCCATACAAGATACCGAATACACGATACCGTATACTCTTCTGCTACTTGTGCCTCATCCGGCGCTTGCCTCCGGGGACCTTTGAGTAATTTCTCTTTTTCTTTTTTGCCATTGTTATATGATTATCCGTTCTTGTAATGCGCGCATTCTAGCACGCAAACGCCGCGAATTGTTACCGCATCAGCGTCCTGCCCTTGTTCAAAATACAACGCAGACATTCCTTCTGATTCCTGCGGGTCTTGAGATACTTATTTCCACATACACAAACAGGCGCCTTTTCACGCTCCGGCTTGGGGACAACCTTGCCCCGCCACTGAAAGGTATTTGTCGGTGTGGCCATACATCAAACATAATAATACATCCGAAGTAATTAGTCAATCCCAACCGATTTTCCCGACCTTATATGCTTATTCGCGCGAATAAGCATATAAGGTTTTTACTCTCGCGTTGTGAAGATAATCCTGTTATACATTCCCAATGCGGAACAAGAATCAAAAATACGACGTCATCGTTATCGGAGGAGGGGCTTCCGGAATGATGGCAGCGGGGCGGGCCGGAGAACGCGGGAAATCAGTTTTGCTTATCGAGAAAAATGCCGATGTGGGAAAGAAATTGGATATCACAGGCGGGGGACGGTGCAACATTACGAACGCGGAATTAGACAAGCACGCCTTCTTGAAGAACTACGGCAAGGCACAGCAATTTCTCTATTCTCCATTGTCGATGTTTGGCGTGCAAGATACTTTCGATTTTTTCACAAAGCGAGGTCTGCCACTTATCGTAGAAGCGCGCAAGCGCGCATTTCCGGAAACGCAAAAAGCTACGGATGTTACGCGCGTGATGAAAAAATATCTTGCGGACAACGGTGTGGAAATTCTTGCAAAGACAAGTGTCCAGGATCTGCGTGCGGAAAACGGCCGTATCGTAGAAGCGATTACCTCTCACGGAATATACTCCGCAAACGACTTCATCATTGCAACAGGAGGATTATCGCATCCAGAAACTGGTTCTACCGGAGACGGATTAAAGTGGCTCTTATCGCTTGGACATAAAGTTAATCCCGCGACTCCCACCATCGTGCCGATAAAAGTTCGCGAGGCATGGGCTAAGGCCCAGCCCGGCGTAACTCTTTCAAACATGAAAATCACATTTTTCAGCGACGGGAAAAAGGCATTCTCAAAAAAGGGCGGGCTTCTCTTCACCCATTTCGGACTCTCGGGTCCGCTCATATTAAACTCCGCGGGCGCCATCGGCCAATTGCTTTCCGAGGGCGATGTTACTGCAACAATTGATATGTTTCCGGATTTGGATTTTGCGGAACTGGAAAAGAAACTTCTTTCCGCCATTGACGCAAATAAAAATAAAGATTTTAAGAATGTGCTGGAGAAAATCGTGCCCGCGGGCCGTCTACAGGTCCCGCCACTACCGGCGGGGCTGGCGAGTGCCGTTTCGGGATTGCTCACGCTTCCGGAGCCAAAAATAAAATCGCACAGTGTTACAAAAGAGGATCGCAAACGGCTCGTGCATATTTTGAAAAGTGCGCCACTTACCATCACCGGCCTTATGGGCCTTGACCGCGCCGTCATTTCCGACGGCGGAGTTCCGCTAACCGAAGTGGATACGCGAACCTGTGCGTCGCTTATTGTTCCAAATCTGTATATCACCGGCGACGTGTTGCACATCAACCGCCCCTCGGGCGGATACTCACTGCAAATGTGTTGGACGACCGGATACGTCGCGGGAAGCAACGTCTAGCTGTTCCCAATGTGAGACCTTAAAGAGTCACTCCCAAGGTCTCACCTTGGGAACTAATTCGCCCCCACTTTCAACTTCTCTGCTTTGATTTTGTTGAGTATCTTTTTCACTTCATCAAGACTCTCCGATTCCAAAATGGAAACAGGCACCGGTTTCAAACCAATCTTTTTCAGGATTGCGATTTTATCTTTGACGACTTTCGGGGCGACCGCATCGGTCTTTGTGAGAAGTACATATTCTGTTTTTGTCGTCAGAAGCGGATTGTGAATTTCCAGTTCGTTGCGTATGACTTCGTAATCCCGCGCAGGATCATCCGACTCTGCGGAAACAAGATGGAATATCGTCGTCGTCCGTTCAATGTGTTTGAGAAATTTAACGCCGAGACCCTTCCCTGATGAGGCGCCTTCAATGAGCCCCGGAATATCTGCAATGATAAGTTCGTAGTAGGCGCCCAAGTGCGGTTCAAGAGTTGTGAATGCATAATTCGCGACTTTAACTTTTGCGGCGGTGAGCTCGTTCAGAAGACTGGACTTTCCCGCGTTCGGGAGCCCGACCAAACCGACATCGGCGATGAGCCGTAGCTCAAGGTGATATTCACACACGTCTCCCGCTAACCCTTCTTGAAATTGCAGCGGGGTGGTATTTATTGCCGAGCGGTATTTGAAATTCCCCTTCCCGCCCATGCCTCCGCCGGCGGCCAAAATTCTCTGACCGACATGTATCAACTCCTGATTGTAGCCTGTGCCAAGATTCGTGATGGTGGTTCCGGTCGGGATTTTGAGAATTAAATCTTCGCCTCTGCGCCCGTCAAGAAATTGGCCCCTGCCATTTTTGCCGTCTTCCGCTTTCATCACTTTGTTGCTCGCATACGACATGAGCGCGTTGATGTTGGAAATGCCTTCAAAATACACATTCCCGCCGTTTCCTCCGTCGCCCCCCACCGGCCCCTGCGAGAGCTTCACTTTGTTGAATGCGACGGCGCCGCGGCCGCCGTTTCCGGCATGCAAGCGTATTGTTACTTCATCTACGAGCATTTTGGCACTCTATCACAATTTTCTCATTCTAACGTTTTGCAAAACGTTAGAATGAGAAAGCATCGGACTCAAGAATGTGTGCGCAAATAAGCAAGTTTTCTTTCTCGCGTCCAACTCTTGATTTCCGCTTCGCGAGCCCGCGCTTTTGCGAGAGTACGAAACTTTTCTGAATGTTTCAAAATCACCGGCCGGCGGATTTTGGTGTAATGCGCTCCGCTTTTTGCGCCGTTGTGTTCCCGCAGCCGTTTCTCCAAATTATTGGTACATCCGACGTATAAGGTTTTGTCGGCACATTCAAGAATGTAAGTAACGTGAGAAACGTGGGTCTTCATAAGAGCTTCAGTCCGGTGCGTTTCAGATGATCCGTCAAAAGCAAGACGCCGATGGTGAGCGGGACAAGAGACGCAAGCTGCCATATATTCGGGACCTGGCCAAGAACTGCCCATGCAATCATAAGCGTCAAGAAAGGAGTGACACTGCTGAGCGCAACTCCTTTTGTAACAGATATGCGATGTATCGCTTCTATCCAAAAAAACTTTGACAGGCCGAACAGAAGCACTCCATTGACGAGGAGGAATGGCAGCGAGACGCGGAAATCTTCAAACGATATGTTAGGACCAAGGGTATATGCGAGCACGCCAAGTGCAGGTATAGAAAGCAGGCTACGGATGAACATGATTGATTCACTTGAGGCGAAATCCCTGGCGCGCTGTTGAAAGACGTTACCCCAGGGAGAAAACAAGACAGCGGCAAGCACAAAGAGGTCGCCGATATTGAGGCCTGAAAAATCTCGTACAAGCACAATGCCTGCGCCAATCAACATCAGAACTGCTCCGACTGTGTGTCCGGACGAGAAAAATTCCTTTTCGTAGACGTTAAAAACCAGAAAGGTTGTAAACACCTCAAATAACGAAATGATAGCCACGTTCCCCGGCGAGGTGAACTCAAGGCCGATAAATATCAGGCTGTAGTAAAGTACGCCGATAAAAAGCGCCGCCAAAAAACCGTACTTCCAAAGTAATGCGCTCCGTAATTCTGCCAATTTTCCGCGATACACAATAAGTCCGGCAAAAAAGATTGTCGCGAAAACATCGGTCCACAACAGAGATGCTGCGCTTCCGATAGAATGGTATGTGAGAACTGTTACGACGGGAAAAAACGCCCACAATATTCCGCTCAAATATACGAACCACTCCCCTTTCCTTTCTTCGGACATAAGCGACATGGTAGTACTTGAAACATTCTAACATTCTGCAGAATGTTAGAATGTCTTAAAGAAGCGGACGAAGGACTTACCGTACGGTGAAAGTGAGTGCGCCACCTGGCGGCCATGATACGTCTTGTTCAACAGACCGGCATGAACGAGTGACCGTGTATGTTGGGAAATAGTTTTGAAGTTGGCTGAAAGACTATCGGCAATTTTCTCAACCGTTATGTCTTTATTATTTTCAACAATAAGCAGAATGGCAATGCGTCTATGGTTTGCAGACCCCTTGAAATATCGCTCCAGCTGTTTCGGCGTTTTCATGATTCATAATCATAACATCTGTTTCGTGACATTCCCGACATTCGCACATTCTGCAGAATGTTGGAATGTGGTTGTGGATAAATCCAAACTGTCTATACTCCCCTATTATGGAAACAGCCGTATACCCCATGCGCATCAATAAATATCTTGCGTCCAAGAAATACTGCACTCGCAGAGAGGCGGATGAGGTGATAAAAAAGGGCAAGGTTTTTATTAACGGCAAAGTTGCGGTGCTTGGCGACAAAATATCACAGAGCGATGTGGTAGATGTGAAATGGCGGGCGAAAAATTGCAGGTATTATGCATACAACAAACCGCGCGGAATTATCACGCACTCCCCGCAAGGCGCCGATAGGGTGGGTATCGGCAGGCCAAGCCACGAATCTGCTGATTCGCCGTGTAGACGGGATGAGGAAGAAGACATTGCGATGGTACTGCCCGCTAATCTCAAAAACGTCTTCCCTGTCGGCAGGTTGGATAAAGATTCGTTCGGATTGATTATTCTCACCGATGACGGGAGGATTGTGGACCCGCTTCTGAATCCCGATTTTGTGCATGAAAAGGAATATTGGGTCACGTGCACCGCAAACTTGCCACCAGATTTCAAAGAGAGAGCGGAGAAAGGCCTAGACATCGGCGGCTATGTAACCAAGCCGTGCAAAATTGAACTTCTAAGCTATAACAAATTTTCAATCACGCTCACCGAGGGTAAGAAGCGCCAGATACGGCGAATGTGCGGAGTGTTCGGCTTGGACGCCTCCGGCATTGAGAGAAAAAGAATTATGAATATCAAACTGGGGCACCTACCACCTGGCGAACACCGCCCCATTCAAGGAAAAGAATTGCAGGATTTTCTGAAAGCACTGGGGTTTTGACCGTGCCACAAGGACTCGATGGCGTTAGAACCCGTTTTTGATTAGCCAATGGCTACCCATAATGTACTGATGTGTATTTCTTCATTCGCATTTTTTCATCAACCGTAATAATCCGTAACTCATTATTCTCCTGAAAATCAATCTCCTCCTCCTCGGGAGTTCTTGGCTTTTGATCTCCAATGGTGCCAAATTTTAGATATTCAAGAATATATTGATTGATAATAGAACTACCCAATAGTAAAACTGTTTTTGCATCTTTTAGACTATCTATAAGAGAATTTAGTCTTTCCCTTACGGATTCTAACGACTCGTCGTTTGGGTAATTATTTCCAGTCAATTGAGATTTATTAGTTCCTTCAAAATATAAATGCCATGAAAATCTATCGTCAAACTTTATCCCTAGCTCTTTTTCAACATCATTCTTTGTTTTACCGGCCAGGTCTTTATGATACCTTTCTCGAAGTCTAAAATCTATTTTTAGATTATCTAAAGATTCATAATTTGAATATATATCTTTAAGTGTTTCTACGTTCCTTGTGGTGTCAGAACATATAATTATGTCAAAGGATAGTTTAAGGTTTTCTATTTCTTTTTTTAATCCTAATGCCTGTGTATGGCCAATTTCGGTAAGGCGAGGGGTCCACGGATCTTGAATCCTGCTGTCAAGATTAAAGTTTGTTTGTCCATGTCTGGCCAATACTATTTTTTGTTCAGAGATTGGGGGCATGAAAAGATTATATCAAGCAATTGCTTATATTGTACTCTGCGCATGTGCCAAGTTGGCTCGGAGTTAGTTATGGAGGTTGGAATCACTACTTCTCCAAATCCAGCACCTCATCAATTCTGATTTTCGCGACGAATTCGGGCACGTGAGATACCAGCACCATCGCTCCGTCGTAGCTATTCAATGCTTCAGCGATTATCGGAATGTGACGGAAGTTTATGTGATTTGTCGGCTCGTCCAGAATCAAAAGCCCCGGCTCTTGGAGCACCAAACGCGCGAAAGCTACGAGCCCCTTCTGCCCTTCCGAGAGGTCGCCGATTCTCGCGTGAACCATATCGCCTGTTATCAGAAATCCTGCGGCCACGGAACGCACGTGCTGTTCAAAATGCCTTTTGGCAACCGAGAACAGGGATTCCAAAACCGTATCTTCAAAATTGAGAGTGGAGAAATCCTGGCGGTAATACCCTACCACAACATCCGGCGCAATGTGCGCTCCTTTCAAAGTCCCTTTTGCAATTGACTCAAGAAGCGTGCTCTTTCCGATGCCATTCGGCCCGCTCAATAGAAGGTGGTCTCTGCGCTTTAGATGGATATTGGCCTTTTGCGTACTCTGTTTGTGATTCTTAATTCCGTCTACAGGTGCCGATGACGACCACATCGGCCGCGTGAATGAGGTGATGCCAAGAATCTCTCCAACAATGTCTTGCTGAGCGGGGATATGAAACTCTCGTATGGTTTTGTCCTCCTTGCGGACATCCACCTTCTCTTCCTCCATCTCTTCCACTTTAGTCCGCATTTTCTTTGCAACTAAACGCATCTTGCCGCCCTTCTGTGCGAAGAAGTTCATTTTGTCTTTGTTGGCCTGTATCTCTTTTGCCAATTGCGCGTTCTTTCTGTTCTCTTTTTCTATACGAACTTCTATGTCAGCAATGACGTCGAAATAGTTACCGACATACTGCTCGATTTTTTGCGTGTACACATCGAGGTACAAAACGCCGTGCGTGAACGCATTCAAAAATTCCGCGTCGTGCGAGATGACAATGACAGTTTTCTCGTACTCAACCAAGAATTTCGTGAGATGCGCGATGCCCGCTTTGTCCAGATTGTTCGTCGGCTCATCCAAAAGAAGAATGTCGGGATTCTGAATGAGCGCGGATGCTAAGAGAAGGCGCGCCTGCTGGCCGCCGGAAAAAGATTTGATGAGCCTGTCCCTAAAGGACTGCGATTTGTCACTAATCGCTTCGCTCTTAGACAAATCGGGAGCGTGCACTTTCTCGTGGCCTTTCAAATTGACCACCTCCAACACCTCGTCAATCCTTGGGTCGATGTCGTGCACTTTCCTGTCAAAACAATGCTGAAAGAATTCTCTGATGGTGAGTTCATGGGATTCGCGCGGCATCACTTGCTTCGCTGTCGCAATGGTGAGCCCGTGAGAAAGATGGATGTCGCCGGATTCCGGCTTCAACGTGCCCATAATGAGCCCGAAAATCGTACTTTTGCCGGCTCCGTTCTGACCCATCAGGGTAATCTTGGCGCCTTCGCGCACGGAAAAACTCACCGCATCAAGAATGGGCTTCATGTGTTCGTATTCAAACGACACGTCTTCAAATCTGACGACTATTTTCTTATTGGGCATCGAGAGAACTTACAGTATATTCACAGAAACTCAAAGGGATTCCTGAGAAATATTATTGAGTACGCCTATGGATTGTTATTGGAATCCGGGTGGTTTTCACTCTCATCAACGGTTCCGATGATATCCGTTATCCATTTCTCGGTTTTTTGCACCAGAGAATGAAATCTTGGATAACGTATTGTGTGTGATTTAATCCACTTGTGAGCATTGGGCGAGGCGCTTGAAAGAAGGATGAGGCCGATGGCAAGAAATAGGATTCCCTGCAAGAGAGGAAGCGCCAGACCTAAAACCCCGAGAACCACAAGAATGATTCCGGCTGTTTGCACAAGTATTCTTTTGATTTCCTTCGGCATATTTTGGACTATGTAAAACCCCGCGCTTTATGCGCGGGGTTTTGCCTTACTTCTTGTTCTTCTTCGGCTTTTTCGCTTCCTTTCTTTGAGAATTATTTCCTTTTGCCATATACACAAATTACTATTAATTGTAATGGATGAATTCTAACATACTTCCTGACTTTGACTGGTATAATTACGGCAATGGCCCTTACAGATTTGCGATCTACTTCCAACTCGGACACTTTGCGGCAACGCTTCAGTACGTTGCTTAAAGTGGATGCCGCAAACGACGCCGAGACGCTGAAAAAATACAGCCGCGACACGAGCATTTTTGAGCGCACGCCCTTAATAGTCGTATATCCGAAGAACGCCGAGGATGTGTCGGCAGTGGTGCGCTACGTTCATGATGCGAAAGAGAATGGAGAGAACATATCCGTAGCCGCGCGCTCGGCGGGCACGGATATGTCGGGAGGACCTTTAACCGACTCTGTCGCTATGGTTTTCACGAAGTACATGAATCATATCGGGGAAATCAACGATGATATGGCCGTAGCCGAACCCGGCGTCTACTATCGGGATTTTGAAAAGGCGACGGTCGCGCATAACGGGCAAATTCTTCCATCGTTCCCCGCTTCGCGCGAAATATGCGCATTGGGAGGAATGATATCAAACAATTCCGGGGGCGAGTTGACGCTCCAGTACGGAAAAACTAATCACTACATCAGAGAACTTGACGTGGTTTTCTCCGACGGCTCGCGTGCAACCCTGCGGCCGCTTGCCTCGAGCGAACTGACAAAAAAAGAGTCCGAACGAACTCTTGAGGGTACGATTTACCGCGAAGTTCATGAATTGATAAAAAACAATGTGGAGGAAATTGAAAAATCCCGCCCGACAGTCGCGAAGAATTCAGCCGGGTATGCTTTGTGGGACGTGTATGACGAGAAACAACAGACTTTTGACCTCACCCAGCTTATCGCGGGCTCGCAAGGTACGCTCGCGTTCGTGACGAAGGCGAAGCTTGGACTCGTCCACAAAAAACCGCATCGCGCGATGCTCGTCATTTTCCTTTCCGACATAGACATTTTGCCCGAAGTCGTTCATCGGGTTTTGAAATTCAATCCGGAATCATTTGAATCCTACGACGACCAGACATTTAAACTCGCTGTGCGCTTCATTCCGCAGATCATCGGACACTTCGGAATCATGCAGATGATAAAACTCGGCATCGCATTCATACCAGAAGTTCTGATGGTCATTTTCGGTGGTGTTCCCAAACTCGTGCTTATGGCGGAATTCTCCGACGAGACTGCACACGATGCCCTGTATAGGGCTGAATCGGCAGAGACATCTCTCTCTGGGCTCGCCGTGCGCACAAAAATCGCCAAGAGCGAAACACAGGCGGCAAAATATTGGACCATCAGACGCGAAAGCTTTGCGCTTCTCCGGAAAAATCTAAAAGGCCTCTACGCATCTCCATTTATAGACGACATAGTCGTGCACCCCGACGACTACCCTAAATTCCTCCCGGAGCTCAATCAGCTTCTCGCCAACTACCATTTGATTTACACAATCGCCGGGCACGCTGGCGAAGGAAATTTCCACATCATTCCGCTTATGGACCTTAATAAACCGGAAAGCAAACGCGCAATCATGGAACTTCAGCCGAAAGTGTACGAACTGGTGGCAAAATACCACGGCTCAATAGACGGCGAGCATAATGACGGCATTATCCGCACCCCGTATCTGCCAATAATGTTCGGCGAAAAAATGTGCGGGCTGTTTGCGCAGGTGAAAAAAATCTTTGACCCGC
>JAUSHX010000013.1 GCA_030648265.1 bacterium | reverse complement strand
CGGCGCCGACGGCAAGCAATCGCAGCCCATCCAAGGACACACGGTATACACGCTTGACTGCACGCCGCTCTTCGGAGCTCAATCATCAAGTCACGTTATAGAAACACAAGCTGTTGACATCGCGCCTGTTTTCCAGGAGCTGTAGAGAGTATACCGTATACTGTATTTAGTATTCCGTATGGATTCATACTGAATACAAGATACTAAATACTGGATACACGACACATTAAAACGTTTTTGATTATGCACAGTATTTCTCTTGGTGATAATTGGACAGTCATGACTCGTGGTATTATTTAGAAATCGTTATGAGCGAAGCAAATTACGAGTTCTTAACCCTGTTAAATCCCGCCGAAGGCGGGGCGACGGAGTCGCATTTAACAGGGTCTAAGATTTACTAAGCTCGCTTCGCTCGCTAACTAAATCTAAGACATGTCCTCCACCTTCCACTACATAAGACTTCTCCTCCTCGCCGTCGCGCTCTCACTCGGCGTATCAATCGTCTACGCATGGACAGGGCCAACAGCCGCTCCGCCAGACGGGAACACTGCAACTCCGATTAACACCAGTGCCACAAGCCAAGTGAAATCAGGCGGACTCTGGCTCGGCTCACTCGGCACTGACGGCGGCGCACTCTTTGGGGGAAGCGTTACCTCCCCGCAATTCTGCATCGGAGCATCGTGCATCACGAGCTGGCCCCCGGGACCAACTGGTCCGCAGGGTCCTGTCGGTCCGACAGGCGCTACGGGAGCAACGGGTCCGACCGGCGCTACCGGAGCAACAGGTGCAACCGGCGCCACTGGAGCGACTGGACCGCAGGGAGACAGAGGTCTTACCGGATGGACTGGTGCCACGGGCGCGACAGGAGCAACGGGTTCTACAGGAGCGACTGGTGCAACAGGAGCAACTGGAGCAACCGGCCCGCAAGGTGCTTCAGCAACGCAGTGCACCCCGACGACTTATCCTAGCGCTCGCGGATTTGTGATAACAGATACATCCGGTCACGTATGTTGCCTGACAATCAGCGGTGCCACCTACGACAACTGGTACGGTGGCGGTGGAGCCGTTAATTGTGCGTCTTCTTACTATTAGGCACACGCATTTGGCGAACTAGCAGTGGCTAAGTAATTTCAAGACGGAAAAGTCTTTTGTAAACATAAAAATGTTACAATAATCCCGTGTCTTCAACCTTCCACTATATAAAACTTCTCCTCCTCGCCATCGCGCTTTCTCTCGGCGTGTCAATTGTCTACGCATGGACAGGGCCTACTGCTTCTCCTCCAGACGGGAACACTGCAACTCCGATTAACACCAGTGCCACTAGCCAAGTGAAATCAGGAGGTCTCTGGCTCGGCTCACTCGGCACTGACGGCGGAGCATTATTCGGCGGAAGCGTTACATCTCCGCAGTTCTGCATCGGCGCATCGTGCATTACATCTTGGCCGCCGGGGCCCACCGGCCCGCAGGGTCCTACTGGAGCAACAGGAGCTACGGGTTCTACTGGCGCGACAGGTGCACAAGGAATACAAGGAGACAGAGGTCTTACCGGATTCACCGGTCCAACTGGCGCAACAGGACCAACCGGCGCGACTGGAGCCACGGGTGCAACCGGGGCAACAGGAGCAACTGGTGCGACCGGTCCTGCTGGCCCGACAATAGGATTTGGACAATATCAGGCAAGATATACCAATACAGTTTATTACGCGTCGACGGACGGATTTGTTGTTGGTAATATTCCCATTGAAAACAACGGGGGACCTTTTTATGTTCTTGTAGATTCAAGCAATCCTCCCGTTACCACAAGAGCGAATGATGTAGGGGCGTATTGGACGGGGCAGTTCACCTTCACCGTGCCAGTGCGCAAGGGTGATTATTGGAAAGTGTGGGCATCAGGCATATTAGCAAGCGTTGTTTACCCTTTTGGTTGGTGGGTACCTGTTGGACCATAGATGTTGTGTGTGCAGGACATGTGTTGTAATTCAAGTGTTACAATAATCCCATGTCCTCCACCCTCCGCTATATAAAACTTCTCCTCCTCGCCATCGCCCTCTCGCTCGGCGTTTCTATCGTCTATGCATGGACAGGGCCAACAGCCGCTCCGCCAGACGGGAACACCGATACACCCATAAATACCGGCATTACTACTCAAATCAAACATGGAGATTTCTCGGCCAACAACACTATCTTTGACTCCATGTCCATATACTTATCGGGGGGAACAATAGTGAACACTAGCGCCATTACTTCTCCGAAATTCTGCATCGGCGCGTCCTGCGTTACGAGTTGGCCTCCAGGACCAACAGGTCCGGCTGGAGCAACGGGTGCAACAGGAACTACCGGAGCAACAGGTGCAACGGGACCGGCAGGCCCAGCAGGTGCAACCGGCTTAACTGGAGCAACCGGAGCAACTGGTGGGACAGGAGCAACTGGCGCAACGGGACTCACTGGTCCAACGGGTCCGCAAGGCCCCGCCGGCCCGACTGTCTATGGTTCTCAAGTGTATCAAGAATCTTGGGGTTGTTTTAAGAGTGGATTGGAACTTACAGTGTCAGGGATTCTGACCAGTTCAGCGACTTGTATTGTAAATGTTTACGGGTGGGACCCAGAAAGCGGGACGACATATTACTACTATTGTGATGGTAGTACGTATAATCCGACGCAGTCATCCTGTGCCAACACGCCCATCGGACACCTAGAACCATAAAAATTATTATGGAAAACAACATACAAAAAAGCACCGTCGTTTTCTCTCTCGCCATCATCGCACTCGCCCTTTTTGTTGTCTGGCAACAACAGGAGATTAGTCAGATTAGAAACGGACAAATAAGCAAAACTTCAAGTGAGAAAGAGGTAGCATCGCAAAATCAACCGGCCTTCAATCAGGCGCAGGCCATCAAAGACAGTCTTCTCGCGACCAGAACTATTTCCGGCACTGTCGTTTCTTCAACCGCGAGTGAAGTAGTGATAAAGACCAGTCTCGTCAATCTCTCCGCCCTTGATACATTTGATTTCAAGAAGTCGCAGACCCTACCTGCTTCAGTTAGAAACTTGACCGCCACTATTACTAAAGACACTGTCGTATCTGGCGGTACATTGGTCGTTGGTGGACTAGTATCTATTCAAACCAAAGAGCCGGTGTATGGCGGAGGAGCGTTAACGGCTGTATCAATCAATATATCGGTCCCGTCCAAAGCATTGGGCGTCCCGCCGGTGCCTAAGTAATTTCAACAAGAAGGACAGCAACAAAATCCGATGTGCTCCTCGGCGCTTGCCCCGAGGAACCTTTATGAAAGACTATATTCCGTAAGCGCGCGCTTTATTTCTTCATCGGGCACTTCAGACCCCGGCAACACTATCTGCCTGGCCAACTTGATATCAAAGAAGGGAAAATACTATACGCCCAAAACGAGCTTAAGTTTTTTATCTACCTCTATCATTACAGAAGATTCCAAAGTTCCAAGCTCCCCAAGAATGATTCTTTTTTCAAGCGTTGCTATTTTCCCGCATTTAACCACCGAATCTACTTTAAGGCCATTTGCCGAGCTTGGGGAAACTGCCAAATCACATTTCCGAATTTTAACCTCCTTCTTGGATGAAATGAAAACGACAACAACATCTTTCCCCATCGCTACAGTTGATATTACAATAGCCGGACGAACTTTGACTCCAGATAAATCGGTAAATGGAAACGGGACCAAAACAATCGTTCCCTTCTTAGGCATATTTCTTTTTTAAATCGGCTTCCGAATATATATCCGCTTCCTCGCTCAAAAAATCAAAGCTTTGAGACAGAGTGTTTATATTTGTAATATCATTCAACTCCCGGTTGTAATCTCTCGGGTATTTCATCAGAATCGCCTCCATATTGTCCCGCCGGCCAATCAAAACCACATCACCCGTGTCGCGCACCATGTCAATGAGCGTTCCGAGGTTTCTACGCGCCTCTGTCGTTGTAATTGTTCTCATATGGGAATTGTACAAAATGTACAAGATTTGTCAATGAATTTCCATCTCGGAGACTAGCGACTATGGAAGAATGGATGAGATTTCTTTTCATGACTACGAGAGACCATATTCCGTAAGCGCGCGCTTTATTTCCTCATCGGGCGCTTCAAATTCTGGCTTGCGGATTACTTTCTTTGTGAAAGGAGCGGAGGGAAAACCCACTTGACTTAATATTTGGCGACAAACTTATTCTTTGCTTTTCAATAAGTTTTCTTGAACGAGCGGATAGTGGCACATATTTATTGAAATAGAGCGTGAAATAATGCGCAGTCTCAGGATAGTAATTTCCACGCTGTCTCCCCGTCACCATTTGCTTGCGGAATATCTGCGCGACTTTCTCCATACCGAGGATTCTAATCAATTTCTGAACATCGTCCCAATTACCATAGTTAAGTGTCGCTTCCACGACCGCTTCCTCGTTGAGCGCGCGGTAATCCTTGACATACCAGATGAGATGCTTGCGCCCTGATATGAAATCGTAGAGAGAATCGCTCAACATATGTGCATTATACCATGATCAGCAGATTTTCACGCACCGCGAAGTTTTTCGCAAAAATAAAAGTGTTACAATAATTCCATGTCCTCCACCCTCCGCTACATAAAACTTCTCCTCCTCGCCGTCGCCCTCTCGCTCGGCGTATCAATCGTCTACGCATGGACAGGGCCAACAGCCGCCCCACCGAACGAAAACACTGCAACCCCCATCAACACGAGCGCCACAAGCCAGGTGAAATCAGGCGGACTCTGGCTCGGTTCTCTCGGCACTGACGGCGGCGCACTCTTCGGAGGAAGCGTTACTTCTCCTCAATTCTGTCTCGGAGCATCGTGCATCACATCCTGGCCGCCGGGCCCGACAGGCCCCGCAGGTCCGACAGGCGCAACTGGAGCCACGGGTCCGACCGGTCCGACAGGCGCTACCGGAGCGACAGGTGCAACCGGCGCCACTGGAGCGACTGGACCGCAGGGAGACAGAGGTCTTACCGGATGGACTGGTGCCACGGGCGCGACAGGAGCAACGGGTTCTACAGGAGCAACTGGTGCAACAGGAGCAACTGGTGCTACCGGTCCGCAAGGTGCAGCTGCAAGCATCTGCACGTCTAACGGGCAAGATGGCATCGTGATGACCTATCCGGGCGGCAGTTGTTGCGCTATCGCGAATGGCAATTCCAATACCACGCCCGGGGGCTATCACGGAACGCTCAATTGTTACAATCTTTAGTTTGTGAATAGTGACAGCATTGTCTCAACTTTCGCGGTACAATACTGAATAAGGTGCTATCATTAAAGATACTTTTGCTATGAGTAATAAACCTTTGTTGATTGTTGCGGGAGTGATTGCCGTGGCGGTTGCGGGGTACGTCGTGTATATGTCGTATTTCACAGCTAGGGCCACTGTCGGCAAAGACGCCAATGTGGTCGGCAGTGAAAACACTAATAGACTTCCTGCGATTACAACGACAGATGAGCAAAAAATAAATGCGCTCAACAGTCTAACGTCATCGACAAACGCTCCGGCAAGTACCGTTAGCGACAGTGCGAAAGAGAAGATATTGAACAATGCAGCCAGTTCTCCGAAAAACAACGCGACACCAGCACAGGATGCGGAAAAAATAAAACTGCTGGAATCATTAAAGAAATAATAAAGAGGTATGGCATTCACTGGCAAGGGAATAGTAGAAAGACTTCGTTTTAAGCAGATTATTATATTGCTTGCCGGACTGGCAGTTTTGCTATTCTTTCTGAACTCTGCCGGCTCTTTGAAGAATAAGAACTTTGCATTCGCCGACACGTCCAATCTTTCGGGTTACGCATGGAGCGACAACATCGGATGGGTCTCATTAAGCGGCTCCAACTACGGGCTCACCATGGATACCAACGGGAAACTTTCCGGCTACGCATGGAGCGACAACATCGGTTGGATTACCGCGAATGAGTCGGAGCTTTCGGGCTGTCCCGCTAATCCTTGCAGGGCCAAATTTAACGGCAACGCGCTCACGGGATGGCTCCGAGCACTCTCTTATGGCGGTGGGTGGGACGGTTGGATTAGTTTAAGCGGTTCAGGATACGGGGTCACTCAAGACGTTAACGGGACGCTTTCCGGATATGCGTGGGGAAGCGATGTTGTCGGCTGGCTGGATTTCTCGCTGGCGAGCGGTCCGAGCTGTACGCCTGTATACTCCTGCTCCGGAACGCAAACCATTCTATACACGGATTCTTTCTGCCAGACCACTACATATGCAACCTGCACTGCGCCGGCATTCTGCTCCTCCGGTTCAAGCGCGTGCCTATACCCGCAGCCGTCCTTTATTTCATCTGTTGGATTTACCGGCCATCTCCAGCTTTTGCCGTCGCTTCTGTCAAGCGGAGACACCACGCAGGTTCATTGGGAGGTGAGCAATGTGACATCGTGCACGGTTACCGGTACGAACGGCGATTCATGGACAGGATTGTCGTCCGGAGCTAGCGGCCAAACATCCAGCGCGATAACGGGCCAGACCACGTACACACTCACGTGCGCGGCTTACGCCGGCGTTACTCCGGCCACGCTCTCGGAAATACAGACAGTCAACATCATTCCGATTTTTGAGGAATTGTAGGTGATAGAGAAATAAGAAGAGAAACTCGACACACGCAGTAACGAGCATTGCTCGTGGCTGTCCACAATGGTTGTACACTCCGAAACATGTACTGATTCTACGCGGTCGCGTAGAATCAGTACATGGGGATTAAGGAAGCGGAAAGCGAAAGACGAACGCGTAAAAATGAACTCAAGAGGATTATCCTTGATTCGGTCAAGTTTGCCGGACTCGTGAGCGTATTTATTGTCGCTCCAAACGTTGTCGGGGCTATGGCAAAACTAGGAATCATACGGTCGCCGCGGCAGAAAAATGTCGTGGAACGTTCTTGCGACAGGCTTGCGCGAGCAGGGCTTCTCGCGTGGGAAGGCAAAAAGTTGCGGCTCACCGCAAAAGGCGAGTGCGCACTCCGTATACTTCGGGCGCGCGATTATTCCGAAGACAAGCCACGGCATTGGGACCGCAAGTGGCGCGTGTTAGTTTTTGATATTCCAGAATATCGCAAGGGATTGCGAGACAAATTACGGCACATACTTCAAGATATCGGCTTCGTGCGACTTCAAGACAGCGTATGGGTGTATCCATATGATTGCGAAGACCTTATTACTATGATTAAGGCCGATTTTCACGTCGGGAGAGATGTTCTCTATATGATTGTTGACACCATCGAGGGTGACATCCCGCTCAAAAAACGATTCGGACTATCGTGATTATTATATTTGAGAGGATGTATTGGAAGAGACGTCCCGTACCGATTATACGCGGTCGCGCAGAATCGGTACAGTGTTTACTCACGACAAAACATGAGTGTACTTGGCTGTGCACTTCTACATTGAACTCGGGTAGCATATATTTGCATTTTGGGAGCCTGTATGTATACTTCCCCAACGCTACGTCCCTCCCCAATTCTGGGGCACGCCCCGTAATTGGGGAGGGACCAATGGTATCTCGCGCAAGCGATTTGCCGTTGCGCGATTTTTTCGTAGGGAATTAAGGAGCGAGCAGTGCGCGACTATAATTCTCACGACCCAGCACCATTTTTGTATCCGTTCTAGCGTGAAAAGTGTCTGACTTTGTTGAGCCAGTCTCAACCAAATCGGGAAGTAATACGAATCGTAGGGATGCAAAAATGGTGCTGGGTGTAAGATTTCCTAGTTCACTGCGTTCACAATGAAATCTAACAAGTTTATGCTCGGCACGAAAGGAAGAATGACCCAGGTCTTTGATGACAAGGGCGTCATCTTTCCCGCCACAATAATTACTGCGGGCCCTCTTACAGTAACGCAGGTTAAGACCAAGGAAAAAGACGGCTACACCGCGGTGCAAGTCGGTTTTGGCACCAAAAAAGAAAAGAATATTGCAAAACCGCAACTTGGACATTTCTCCGCCGAAGGCGGATCCCTGCCGGCCGGGCAGGCGGGCGCCTCTGGCGGAAAATACCTGGGGCTTTTCCGGAATTTGCGTGAATTTCCCACGGATGGCGGACTTGAGCGCGGAAAGGTCATAGATGTTTCCGTATTTAGAGAGGGCGACCTCGTTACCGTGTCTGCGATATCAAAAGGAAAAGGTTTTCAAGGCGTTGTTAAACGGCACGGCTTTCACGGTGGTCCAAGAAGCCACGGACAAAAGAACAAGGAACGCTCGCCTGGCTCAATCGGCGGCGGCGGACGCGCCGGAGGGCGAGTTGCAAAAGGCATGCGCATGGCCGGCCGAATGGGAGGGGACCGCATTACGGTGAAAAATCTTCGCGTGCTTCAGATTGACGTGGCGACGAATACGCTTCTTATCGGCGGCGCGGTTCCGGGGAAGCCGGGGACACTCGTTGAAATCCGCGGATAATTTTTCATATCAAGCAAAGATTTATGGCAACAAAAATAATAAAACTGAAAAAGGAACCCAAGACTCCGAAAAACAACGCGGTTGTTCCTCGCAGCATGCAAGCGGATATTTATGACGCGCAGGGAAAGAAAACGGGAACTCTGGAACTTCCGGAAAATGTTTTTAGCGTGAAGTGGAACGATGCACTCATGCACCAGGTGGTGACGACCATGCAGGCCAATGCGCGGAATATCATTGCGCACACAAAAAGTCGCGGCGAGGTGCGCGGAGGCGGGCGAAAGCCATGGCAGCAGAAAGGTACCGGCCGCGCCCGTCACGGCTCCATACGCTCTCCGATATGGAAAGGCGGAGGCGTGACGCACGGTCCCTTGAAAGAGAAAGTGTATGCGCGCGAAATTCCGAAAAAGATGCGTGCAAAGGCGCTTTTTGCCGCACTCTCGCGCAAGTTCAGGGACGGCGAAATCCTTTTTGTCAATTCATTCGGGCTGAACGTTCCAAAGACGGCGGCCGCCAGGCAAACACTCGTCACGCTTTCCGGGATTGTTGGATTTGAAAGACTCGCTAATAAGAAAAAGAATGCCGCGCTCATTGCATTTGCCGACCTGTCTCCCGCAACCGCCAAGAGTTTCCGCAACATCGGCAGTGTTGAGTGTGTGAGCGTCAGGAATATCAATCCGGTTTCTGTTCTCGGTAACGCGTATATCGTCATTGAAAACCCTGAAGCGTCCGTTGCAATCATTCAGTCCCGTGCATCCAAGAAGAATTAATTTGAATTTATCTATAACCTATACCCTAAAACCTAAACCCTGATTTATATGGCTCTATTCAGCAAAACAAAGAAGACGGAGAAAAAGCCGGTAGCGGTCGCTAATCCTAAGTCCGCACCAGTTAGCGAAGCGCGTGAAAGTCTCGGACTTTCTCACGTTATCGTAAAACCCCGCATTACGGAGAAGTCTACATGGCACAGCGCGCAGGGCGTCTATGTTTTTGACGTTGCCTTGGATGCGAACAAACAGCAAATCGCACAAGCGGTGCGGGCAATTTACACGGTCACTCCGCGCAAAGTGCACATCGTTACGGTACCGAGCAAGCGAAAGCGCAGTGCCCGAACGGGAAAGCTCGGCGTGAAGGGCGGTGGAAAGAAAGCCTACGTGTACCTCAAGAAAGGGGAAACGATTAACCTTTCATAGAAATTATTATGAGCAAAGCGAATTACAGTTTCATGACCCAGCACCTTCGTTTCTCAATGAAACAAAGGTGCTGGGTGTAAGTTGTTTCTAAACTCGATTACTCGTTAAGAAAAACTAACATGACACTAAAAATATACAAACCAACGTCGCCGGGGGCGCGCGGAATGACACGCCTCAACTATCGGGAACTTCTTTCCGGCCACAAGCCGACGAAATCGCTTGTCGGCGGATACAAGCGCGGAGTGGGGCGCAATAATCAGGGTCGCATAACTACACGCCACAAGGGAGGCGGCCACAAGCGCAACTATCGCATGGTAGATTTCATCTATGACAAAAAGAATATTTCGGCAAGAATCGCGTCAATAGAATACGACCCGTTCCGTTCCGGATTCATCGGCCTTGCCGTGTATGCAGACGGCGAGAAGCGCTACGTCGTGCTTCCGCAAAAAGTGAAGGTGGGCGATACGTTCGTTGTTTCCGAGACTGCGCCGGTAACTCTGGGGAACCGTTTGCCGCTCGGCAATTTGCCGGTGGGAACGTTCGTGTACAACATAGAGCTGAAACCGGGGAACGGCGCGCGCCTCGCACGCTCCGCCGGAAATTATTGCGAAATCGTCGCTCAGGACGCCGGCTATACGCATTTGAAAATGCCGTCAACGGAAGTCCGTCGCGTCATCGGCACGGCATGGGCTTCTGTCGGAGAAGTCTCCAACGAGGAACACCGTCTTGTGAATATCGGAAAAGCGGGCCGTACACGCTGGATGGGAGTGAGACCGACTGTCCGGGGTACTGCGATGAACCCGGTGGACCACCCGCACGGCGGAGGCGAGGGGCGCCAGGGCCGCGGACACCGCAGAGCGCGTTCAATGTGGGGCAAACCGACCGGAAAGGGTCAGAAATCCCGTCGTCCGAAGAAGTATTCCAACGTATTTTTGGTTACCAGACGCAGAGTTGGCAAACGCAAGTAGAGGAAATATCAGGCTAAATTTGACTAAGTGCCTAATTTCCTATACATTGTGCCAATCCCGCCGCCGCGGGATTTTGTAGAAAATCAAGGAGCCGTAGCGAAGCGAGGCGACAATGATTTTCACAACCCAGCACCATTTTGGTATCCTGCGACTTACTCTCAAATGCAGTGCTTTGTTGAGACGGTCTCAGCAGAATCTCAAAATGGCAAATGATGATACGGATATCAAAATGGTGCTGGGTGTAAGAGTTTCTAATTCGCTTCGCTCATAACAAACCTCTAACATGACACGTTCACTAAAAAAAGGTCCATTCGTTGACGTCAAACTCGCGAAAAAAGTCTCCAGCCGAAAAAGCGGCCAGGGGTCTATTAAGACGTGGGCGCGCCGGTCGCAGATCGCGCCTGAATTTGTCGGCTACACGTTTGCGGTCCACACGGGCAAGAGTTTTGATGACGTATTTGTGACAGAAGATATGGTAGGACACCGTTTGGGAGAATTCGCTCCAACCACGAAATTCATCAGACACGGAGGCAAGATGCAGAAGGAAATTGAAACTGCGGCCAAAGCCGCCGAGATTGCCACTGCCCAAGCTGCGAAAACTACAGCGGACACCGCGAAAGCGAAGAAATAAGTAAAATAACGAGCGAAGCGACTATATTTTACTTATCCAGCACCAATTTTGAAACTTCATAAATATATGCAAAACTATCGAAACCAACCACGACCAGAACGTATTAGCAAAACATGCTGGAGCTCAAAATTAGTGCTGGATCTAAGATTTACTAAGCTCGCTTCGCTCACTAACTAAATCTAAGATATGAAAGCACTGCTCACAAACTATCATCAGTCGCCGAGGAAGGTTCGCCTTGTCGCGGATTTGATACGCGGGAAGACGGTTCCGCAGGCGCGCGTGGCGCTCTCATTTTTGATGCAGAAATCTTCTGAGGCGTTCAGCAAGCTTTTGGAGTCGGCCGTTGCGAACTCGCGGAATTCCGGAATTTCTCCCGAGGGGCTCTTCGTGAGGCACGTGAGTGTTGACAAAGGGGCAGTTGCGCGCCGAGCGCGCCCGTTCGGCCGCGGCCGCTCCGGTACTTTGCGCAAAACATACAGCATTATCAAAATTGAGCTTGGACAATCAAAGGTAAAGCCTGCAAAAGCCAAAATTGTGGCAAAAAAATCATGAATACCAATATCACAATTTTGACCCAGCACCTTTTAAGCACTGTGAACTTCATTGCTCAAATTGCCGCTAAACAGTATCATCCTGCGACCCAAAGCATTATTATCGCAAAAGGTGCTGGGTGTAAGATTTTCTAACTCGCTTCGCTCATAACAAAATCTAACATGACCCACACCGTACATCCGTTCGCACACCGCCTGGGAATAATCCGTGACTGGAAATCCCGTTGGTTCTCAAAGACTCCGGCGCAATACCGCGAGAACGTTATGATTGACTCCTCAATCCGCCGTTTTATCAAGAAACGTTTGCGCGGGAACTATATTACATCTGTAGAAATAGAGCGGAGAGAGAAGATTGTCCGCGTCCTTCTGAAGACATCCCGTCCGGGACTTGTCATCGGCCGCGGCGGCGAGGGGAGCGTTAAGCTCACCAAAGAGATAGAGGTACTCATCCGTAAGATAAAGGGCGTGGAGCCGCGGACGGTGAAACTGGATATTGAAGAAGTCCGCTCGCCGGAGTCGCAATCTCCGGTTGTCGCCTACATGGTGGCCGAAGGATTGGAGAAGCGCATGCCGTTCCGGAGAGTCTTGAAGCAAACGGTTGAGAAAGTAATGGCAAACAGGGACGTGCAGGGGGTTCGCATTGCCATTGCCGGCCGCTTGGGAGGCGCCGAAATGTCGCGAACGGAGGAAATCAAGCGAGGGCGCGTGCCTCTGCAGACTCTGCGCGCCGACATTGATTTTGCGCGCGAAGTTGCGTACCTGCCGTACGGTGTCTTGGGCGTAAAAGTCTGGATATACAGGGGGGAAATATTTTCCGATAAAAAAGGAACGAAGTGACTATTTTTATCGAGACCCAGCACCTTTTACAGCACTATGAACTACAATATCCAAAATAGAGTTACAAAAATCCTTTGCACATCGGAAAGCACTTTGGGTGTAAAGGTGCTGGGTGGTGATTTTTATTGGCGACGTAGGGCGAGTGAAAAGGAAGTGTACTCACTTTCTTTTCCGAGCCGAGGAGCCAATATGAGTATTAATACCGATTATCATCGCTTCGCTCAGTAAAAATCTACCATGTTGGCTCCTAAAAAAACAGCGCATCGCAAATGGCAAACAGGCCGCAGACGGGGCGACCGTCTGGTGAGGCCGGAGACGCGCGGGCTCACGCTCGCCTTCGGCTCCTACGGTCTCAAGGCCATGGGACAGGCCCGTCTTACTTCTAATCAGATAGAAGCGGCGCGCCGGGCGCTCACGCGAGCCGCGGGAAAAAGCGCAAAAGTCTGGATTCGCGTTTTCCCCGACCGTCCCCGCACGCAAAAGGCGGCGGAAGTCGGCATGGGTAGCGGAAAAGGCGACGTGGCGGGCTACGTTTTTGATGTGCGACCGGGACGCGTTATTTTTGAAGTGGACGGCGCTCCCGAAGCAATGGCTCGCGAGGCTCTGCGAAAAGCAGGCAAGAAACTGCCGTTCAAGGTTCGTATTATTGACAGGCAGTAAACCCTATGAAGTCCCAATCTGCAAATGATACGAATACTACGAATGGCTACGAATATACGGTGTCGCTCATTTGCAGGTATTTGTAGATTGGAATATATTCGTAGATTGGAACATTATGAATGACATAAAATCACAAAGCACAGAGGAATTACTGCGTACTGTTGCGGAAAAGCGCGAAGCGTTGCGGGTGTTCCGCTTCGGTGGAGCAGGAAGCCGAGTACGGGATGTCAGGGAAGGCAGGAATGTGCGCAGAGAGATAGCGCAAATATTGACCGAGGTGCAATCAAGGAAGAACGAACAAAATAAATAAATATGAAATCCCAATCTACAAATGATGCGAATGCTACGAATGGCTACGAATATACGACGCCGCTCATTTGTAGTTATTTGTAGATTGGAATATATTCGTAGATTGAAATATATTCGTAGATTGGAACATACATATGGAAAAACAAAATAATTCAACAAGTATAGAGCAGGAAGGAAAATTCCTTGAGGGAGTGGTCGTCAAGTCTGCAATGAAAGACACGATCACCGTTCAGGTTGAACGTTACGTGAAGCATCCAAAATACAAGAAGTACATGAAGCGCAGTAAGAAATTCCTTGTACACAATCCGGGGAACACGGCGGCGGTCGGTGAGAAGGTGACAATCCGCGAAACACGACCTATTTCCAAGCTCAAACGGTTCATAATAGTAAAACAAGAAGCGTAGCGACTATGTTTTACATTACCCAGCACCTTTAAATCTCTATGAATTTTCTTGCCCAAATCGCGCTTAGACAGTATTATCCTGCAACCAACAGCATTGGCGTAAAAGGTGCTGGGTGTAAGATTTTCTAACTCGCTTCGCTCGTAACAAAAACTAACATGATCCAACCGCGTTCACTCGTAAAAATTGCTGACAACTCCGGAGGAATCATCGGACGTGTTTTCAAAGTTCTCGGCGGTTCAAAGCGCCGTTATGCAGAACTTGGCGACGAAGTCGTTATTTCAATTCAGACCGCCCAGCCGCGCAAATCGGTGAAGAAGAAAGAGATTTACCGCGCCGTGGTCGTCCGGCAAAAGAAGGCCTTCCGCCGAAAAGACGGCTCATACATTCGTTTTGACGAGAATGCGGTTGTGTTGGTAGAGAAGGAAAAGAAGGAACCGAAAGCAAATCGCGTTTTTGGCCCCATCCCGCGCGAGGTGATTGAGCGGGGCTATCAGAAAATCGTAACATTGGCGCCTGAGGTCGTTTAGAAAAATAAGGAGCAACGCGACTATATTTTTCTAAACCCAGCACCTTTAAATCTCTATGAATTTTCTTGCCCAAATCGCGCTTAGACAGTATTATCCTGCAACCAACAGCATTGGCGTAAAAGGTGCTGGGTGTAAGAGCTTCTAAGCTCGGAATACTCGCTAATAATCTCTAACATGAAACTAAAGAAAGGAGATAAAATAATAGTTATAGCGGGCAAGAATCGCGGCGCTTCGGGCACGATTGCGCATGTGTTGCCTAAAAAGAACCGCGTCACTATTGATGGCGTGAACATGGTCAAAAAACACCGCAAGGCGTCGGCGCAGAACCGCACAGGGCAAATTATAGAGAAGCCGATGTCCATTCATGCTTCTAACGTGATGCTTGCGGACCCGAAGGGAGGCAAGCCGACCCGCATCCGCATTGAACGAAAAGAGGGCGTCCGCGTCCGCGTTGCGGTTGTAAGCGGGCAGGAAGTCAAGTAAATTTTTATGAGCAAAGCGAATTATAATTTCTTGACCCTGTTAAATCCCGCCAAAGGCGGGGCGACGAAGTCGCATTTAACAGGGTGTAAGAGCTTCTAAGCTCGTTAGCACTCACTAAGAATCTCTAACACATGAAAACACAAACAGCACAGCACAAAACATTTGAAGCTCTCAAAACGGAATTTCACTACAAGAGCGTTATGCAGGCGCCGAAGGTTTCTAAAATTGTCGTCTCAACCGGAGTCGGCGCAAAGCATGACCCTAAAAAGCGCGAGGTTATCAAAGACCGCCTGACGAGAATAACGGGGCAGGCACCGGCGGCGCGCATGGCCAAAAAATCCATTGCAACCTTTAAAATCCGCGCGGGCGACCAAGTCGGCTTTCAAGTCACGTTGCGCAACAAGCGGGCGCAGACCTTCTTGGACAAACTCATTCATATTGTTCTCCCGCGCTCAAAAGACTTCCGCGGCATTCGGCCTGAAACCATAGATGAAATGGGCAACATCACGATAGGCATCAAGGAGAACATCGTATTCCCCGAGACATCCGATGAAGACAGCAAGGATATCTTCGGACTCGCGGTGACGGTTGTCACAACGGCAAAAAATAAGAAAGAGGCGGAGGCATTCTTAAGGTACTTGGGATTGCCGCTGAAGGAAGCAGAAGCAAAGAAATAGAAAAACAGAAAGATACTGTCGTCGCCCGCGCACTCTTTGGAGGTGTATCTTGCATGGCCCAATGTCCTTATATTATAGCTATAGCCACTGGATAGGGATATGGAAAACCGAGAGAAATAGGACGACACTATGATTCTTTGAGAAGGTTAAACTGTCTTCTCACCCATTGGTCGTTCTCGATAGTGTCCGCGATTATGTACAGGATATCCTTACCAATCCGCAGTTCTGCCTTCATCATTGTAATAAGTTCCTCGCAGTCGTAGGGAAATACCCAAACGCTGTCTTGTAGTTTAAGGAACCCGAATTCGCGCATCAGTCTGCGCACACGTTCGCGTGTTCCTCGCCGAGTCTCTGGGATGTCAAAAGCAACAATTCGCCAGCGTTTGTCCCAGCGCTTGTTGATGTTTGTGTATGCCGTGAATCTTGCCTTTTCCAATGCGTATGCGCGTTTTCCTTTCTCTGTTATCTCCACAAACTTCTTGCCGTTTCGTTCCACGAAGCGTACGTATCCCTTTTGCGCAAGGCGGCCGGCGGCGGTACGCGCTCGATAACCAAACTTATATTTATCGCCCAACAGGCGCGGAATAGCTTGGAAAATATTGGGCGCAATCATTGTTACTGCAAGTATGCCCGCAACCGCGACTACTCCCAGCACTATCTGTTGGACGTTCTCTTTCCTCCGGCGCTTTTTTGCCGCGAGCTCCATTCTTCCCATGTCCTTATATTATAGCTATAGCCACTGGATAGGGACATGGGTTATCCCCAGAAAGGTGAAAGGGAAGAGAAAAAAAGCAGGCGGAGAGACTTTTGATGTCCACTTTTGCCGCTTGCGTATCTGGAGGGTGGGGGTAGCATTAAGAAATTAGGAAATAAGGCATAAAATTATGGCACTAGAAATGGGCAAAAGAAACGCTTCTACCGAGCGAGAGAAAGAACACGAGGCGAGTACGGAGAAGTTTGAAGGACTCATGGCGGATAAAGCAAAAGAATCGGGACAGACCGCGGGAGAGGAAATGGTAGACAATGCAATTTTTGAAGATTTCCTCAGAAAAGAAATAGAGGAACTTAAAATCCCTATTTCTGATGACGAAATGATAAAAATAGTAGATTATTCATCAAGAATGACTAACTACCTCCGCAATCCCAATGAAAAGGAGGAAACCATAGGTACTATAAACAGCAAAATCACATTCGGAAAAGATTCTCATCAACAAAAGAGCGCTGTGCGCAGAGAACGGGGGTCTGACTACGCCACGCACGGTGAGCATACGTGGTCTATCGAAAGGGAGATGATTCTCCGCAGGTTCCCTATTGATGAACTTGGGCCCGCGTTGGATGCCGCATGGAAGAAAATGCTAGTTAAAACAGGCCAAAAGCAGGAAAAGCGAGAGGGGTTTGTACCCGGTAGAAAACTTTCTCAAGAAGAAATATTCAAAAGAAGAAAAGAGCGTCGGGAAGCAAATGACGATATAGACAAGTTTTGATCCGAATTAGTTTCAGAACAGACTTTTTGAAGTTTGACTTTCATCCGCATCTCGCGTATATTTTCGGAGCCTCGTTGGGGGCTTTGTTTTTCAACCACAAGTTGGACGAAGAACAGGGTCACGCGAAGAAGCTTCCGTAATCTTCAGCCGCAAGGCAGGATGCAGGAGTTTCTAGCTTCTCCTTCGGGGTATTACTGAAAATCAAGAAGCCGTAGCGAAGCGAGGCGACTATGATTTTCGTAACCCAGCACCTTGTTTGTTTATGTACCATGTGTACGTAATCCGCAGTGTTGAAAAAGGCGTTCTTTACTTTGGCAGAACCGAGAATCTTGATGAGCGTCTTGCTTCGCACAACAGCGGACAAGTCACGGCAACGAGTCGCGGTCGACCATGGGAGTATGTCTA
Source organism: bacterium (assembly GCA_030648265.1). Classification (GTDB taxonomy): domain Bacteria; phylum Patescibacteriota; class Minisyncoccia; order Phycocordibacterales; family UBA2100; genus UBA10103. Next base: position 51,553 of record JAUSHX010000013.1, on the reverse strand, counting down.
TGTCGAGAGCTATAAAGCGAAGCAAGACGCGGTAAGGCGCGAATTGCAACTCAAGCAATATGGCAACGCTCGCACTTATGTAAAGAATCGCCTTAAAAACAGTCTGTCGTAAACAAACAAGGTGCTGGGTATAAGATTTTCTAACTCGCTTCGCTCGTAACAAAATCTGATATGGCAAAGAGGTCAATGGTTGTAAAGGCGCAAAGACCGCCCAAGTTCAAGAGCCGGGTAATCCGGCGCTGTTTCAAATGCGGGCGCCCGCGCGGTTTCCTGCGTGATTTCAATCTTTGCCGTATTTGCTTCCGCGAGGAGGCGCTTGAAGGAAACATTCCGGGAATTAAGAAGTCCTCTTGGTAAAGAAATCGTTATGAATAAAATGAATTACTATTTCTTTACCCAGCACCTTCGTTTCTCAATGAAACAAAGGTGCTGGGTGTAAGTTGTTTCTAACTCGCTTACGCTCGCAAGAAAAACTAACATGGTAAACGATACGATTGGTGATTTCATAATCCGCCTCAAGAATGCGGGGGCCGTGAAAAAGGAATCGGTCTCCGTGCCGTTTTCTTCACTCAAGCTGGCGGTCGCCGAAAAGTTGAAAGATGCCGGATTTGTCGCATCAATAGACAAGAAAGGGAAAAAGGTCCGCAAGACACTGGACGTAGTTCTCAAATATGACAGCGACGGAATCCACGTCATCCACGGCGTAAAGCGCATCTCAAAACCGGGACGGAGGATGTACCGGAGCGTGAGCGAAATTATGCCGGTGCGGTACGGCCACGGCACCCTAGTCCTCTCAACTCCCAAGGGAATTCTTACGGGCAAAGAGGCGCGCAAAGAAAATGTCGGAGGCGAGGCGTTGTTTGAGATATGGTAAGTAAAATAAGGAGCGAAGCGACTATATTTTACTTACCCAGCACCTTTTCCAGCAATATGAACTTACTTATCAAGCACAACGCAAAGGAATACACTCCGCCAACCCGCGGCATTCTGTACGTTAAAGGTGCTGGGTGTAAGTTGTTTCTAAACCCCCGAGCACTTTCAGAAGCTAATTGATTATAAAAACATGAACACGAAAAGGAACATTAAAACAGTTATTCAGACCTGCATCGTCAGAAAGTGCTCGGTCGTTAAGAAAAACTAACATGAGCCGCACCGGAAAAAGAGCAATCGCAATACCATCGGGCACGGAAATTTCCGTGGCCGATGGAATAATCAGCGTCAAAGGAAAGGACGGCGTTCTCACGCGCGCTCTGCACCGGCAGATTTCCATCAATATTGAGAATGGCTCGGTCACCGTTGTGCCCACGGCAGAAACCCGCCTTGCCCGCGCCCTGTGGGGAACGTATGCCGCGCACATTCGCAACATGATTCAGGGCGTAGCCAAACCGTTTGTGAAGAAACTTCAGATAGAGGGCATCGGTTTCAAAGCCGAGCTTTCGGGAAAAACACTTTCGCTCGCAATCGGCTTTTCTCATCCCGTCAAAGTCGCAATTCCGGAAGGTCTGCACGTTACCGTTGAGAAGAACATCATAACGGTTTCTGGTTCTGACAGGGAGCAGGTTGGTCAGTTTGCGGCCTCAGTGCGGGCACTCAAGAAGCCGGAGCCGTACAAGGGCAAGGGCATCCGATATGAAGGAGAGGTCGTACGCAAGAAGGCGGGTAAGAAAGTCACAAGCGCAGCCGCATAATGAAATCGTTATGAATGAAATGAATTACTATTTCTTTACCCAGCACCTTTCGCGAAAGGTGCTGGGTGTAAGTTGTTTCTAAACTCGTTATCACTCGTTAAGAAAAACTAACATGACAAAACAAGATAACAGAATACGCAGGCACCGCCGCGTCCGCGCCAAGGTCATCGGCACGGAACAGCGCCCGCGCCTCTCGGTATACAAATCAAACACGCGCCTTATCGCCCAGCTCATTGATGACGCGAAGGGGGTGACTCTCGCCGCCATATCGTCCGATGACGCGAAGGGAAAGACTCCCAAAGAGCGCGCGGAAGCGGCCGCGGGTACTCTTGCCTCCCTCGCGGGCAAAAAAGGAATCAAGGCCGTCGTGTTTGACCGCGGCGGGTTCCAGTACCAGGGAACGATAAAAGCGTTTGCTGATGCCGCGCGCACCGCCGGACTTCAATTCTAAATAAAATAAGGAGCAAAGCGACTATATTTTACTTACCCAGCACCACTTTTGAAACTTATGATAATTATGCAAAACTACCGAAAGCAATCACAGCCAGAACTCATCGGCAAGAACTGCTGGAGTTCAAAAGTGGTGCTGGGTCTAAGATTTACTAAGCTCGCTTCGCTCACTAATTAAATCTAAGATATGTCTGCTGAACCAAAAATAATAGACGAAGCGGAGGAGGTTGTTGTACCGGAAGTAGTCCTGTTGCCAGTTGACGAAACTGTTGTGCCCGTTGAAACGAAAGAGCCGGAGAAAAAGGCTTTTCCGCGCCGCGGGGGAGACCGCGACCGCGGAGGAATGCGTGGCCGCCCTTCTCGAGGACCACGGAAGGAGCGCGATGAGCGCAGAAGCGAATTTGCCCAGAAACTTATCGGCATTCGGCGCGTCGCGCGCGTTATGGCTGGCGGACGGCGCTTTAACTTCAGCGTCGCCATCGTTCTTGGGGACAAGAAGGGGCGCGTCGGTGTCGGCTTGGGGAAAGCCGCCGACACCGCGTTGGCGATAGAAAAGGCGACTCGTGCGGCAAAGCGCAGTATGCTCACGATTAATCTCACAAAAACCAGAAGCATTCCGCGTAACGTGGAAGCAAAGTACTGCGCATCGGTCGTGGAAATCAGGCCGAGTCCCGGCCGCGGACTTGTGGCCGGTTCATCGGTGCGAGCCGTATTGGAACTGGCGGGAATTTCCGACGTTACGGCGAAACTGCTCTCACGTTCCAAGAATCCGCTGAACAATGCACGCGCTGCAATGGCTGCACTCAAAGCGGTCTCAAAATAATTATGGCGGGATTACACACCTTGAAAAGAATAACGGCGCGTTCGCGCATGCGCGTGGGGCGCGGCGGCAAGCGCGGAAAAACAGCGGGACGCGGCACAAAGGGTCAGAACGCCCGTGCCGGCCGAAAGAAACGTCCGGAGCTCCGCGACATCATAAAGAAACTGCCCAAGCGCCGCGGATACGGAAAGAATCGCGGCCGTACGGTCAATCCTTCGCGCAAGGACGCAATCCCGGTTTCGCTCTCGGTTGTGGCAAAGATTTTTGCCGATGGCGCAGAGATTACCCCGAAGGCGTTGAAGGAGAAAATGATAATTCGCGCGCGCGGCCCTCTCTTTCCGCCAATCAAGATTATGGGCGGGGGAACAGACAAGAAATTGCATTTCAAAGGATGCGTGGTTTCCGCTACTGCACGCGCTGCGATTGAAAAGGCGGGCGGAACCGTAACGATATGAAGTTCACAGTCTACAGTTTACAGATTACAGGAAACTCAGGGACCTCTTTACTGTTAACTGTTCACCGTCAACTGTAAACTTTTTATGTGGGACACATTCTATCGCAAGATCAAGCTTATCGTCACCGACGAGACTCTTCGCGACCGCGTTCTGTTTGTTCTCGGCGCCCTCGTTGTGTTTCGCCTTCTTGCCGCAATTCCTATTCCGGGAATCAATGTAGCCGCACTGGAAAATTTCCTCGGCAACAACCAATTCTTAGGCCTTCTCAACGTCTTTTCCGGCGGCGGATTTTCTAACCTTTCTATCATGATGATTGGAGTCTCTCCGTTCATCACCGCTTCAATCGTCATGCAGCTTGTTTCGGTACTTTCTCCTTCCTTGAAGGCGATGTATCAGGAGGAAGGAGATTCCGGGAGAATGCGCTTTACGCAGTATTCGAGATACCTGACAGTTCCGCTCGCGTTCATTCAGGCGTTCGGTTTTCTCATTCTTTTGCGCCAGAGCGGCGTTGTCCCTGAAATGGATTTTATGCAAACACTTACAAATGTAATGGTCATAGCTGCAGGTGCGCTTCTGCTCATGTGGATAGGTGAGCTTATTACGGAATTTGGTGTTGGAAACGGCGTGTCGCTTTTGATTTTCGCAGGCATTGTCGCGGGCATTCCGAGCGCAATATCGCAATTTATCTTCAGTTTTGATATTTCTCAATTGCCGGCGTACGTAGGCTTTGCCGTAGTCGCCGCCGTTATTGTTGCGGGCGTTGTCTTTGTCACGGAGGCCGAACGGCCGATACCTGTCACGTACGCGAGGCGTGTGCGCGGTATGAAAGTCATGGGAGGTGTTTCCACATACCTGCCGCTTCGAGTTAATCAGGCTGGGGTTATGCCTATCATCTTTGCGCTTTCCATTCTGCTTTTCCCGCAAATGATAGCGACATTCCTATCCAAGAGCTCCATCGCATTAGTCGCCTCCGCCGCCTCATGGGTCGTTTCAGTTTTGGCGAACCAGTGGTTATACGGAGCGCTCTATTTCGGAATGGTGTTCCTGTTCACGTACTTCTACACCGCGATTACATTTGAGCCAACGCAAATCGCAAAGAATTTACAGAAAAACGGCGCGTTCATCCCGGGAGTACGTCCCGGTGTTACGACGTCTGAATATCTCGGCAACATCATTACGCGCATTACGCTCGTCGGTGCGCTGTTCTTGGGATTTTTGGCGGTTCTGCCGCTCATATTGCAAGGCATTACGGGAATTACCGCGGTCACCATCGGCGGCACTGCGCTCCTGATCGTTGTCTCCGTTGTGTTGGATGTAGTTAAGAAAGTTGACGCGCAAACCTCCATACGGGAGTATTAACCGCATATATGAATGCGGACGGCAAACAAGTTGTGGTCATAGCCGGGCCTTCTGGAAGCGGGAAAAATGCCGTTATCGGGGAAATACTCAAACAGTATTCCAATTGCATGCGCCTCGTCACGGCGACGACGCGCGCCATGCGCCAGGGGGAAACGGACGGCGTAGATTACTACTTTTTTACGCAGGAGAAATTTGACGAAGAGCTCGCAAGCGGAAATATTCCCGAGCACCGGTTTGTTCCCGCGCTCAATACATACTACGGAACGTACCTCCCGGCACTTGAGAAGGGCATTGCCGATGGGAAAACAGTCTTCGCGCAGGTAGACATCGTCGGCGCAAAGCTTCTCAAAGAGCGGTACAACGCTATGACAATATTCATCATGCCCGAATCCATTGAGCAGTTCAGGGCGCGCCTGCGCACCCGTAATCCGGAATGGACACAGACGGAGTTCAATGCGCGCATGCGCATTACAGAGGATGAGATGCGCCTCCACTCCCCGCAGTACGACTATCGGGTCGTGAATGCCGACGGGAAACTGGAGGAGACCGTGGAAGAAGTTGTGGCGATACTTGAAAGAGAGGGCTATAATCTAAAATAAGAATCATGCAGTTTACAGCAAACAGTTTACAGTTTACAGAAGCTCGAAGCCGAGATGTTTTTCACTGTCAACTGTCAACTGTCAACTGTCAACTTTTCTTATGAAGCCTGTCACGCTGCTTTTTTTCGGCTCTCAGGGCGCAGGCAAAGGTACGCAAGTGCAGATGCTCGTTGATTATCTGAAGTCCAAGTCCGACCGCAAAGTTATCCGTATTGACATGGGTCACGAACTTCGTAGTCTGCGCGATACAGGCACATACGCAGGCAAATTAACCGGTGAGATTATAGACAACGGCATACGCATCTATGACTTTATGGCCATTTATCTTCAGACGAAATTACTGGTAGATAATTTCACCGGTGAAGAACATATCATTGCGGACGGTCTTGCTCGCGGAGACGATCAGACCCGCGGGTTTGACGACATGATGCAGTTCTTCAAGCGAGACGATTTGCAGGTCGTAAATCTTGTCATTTCCGATGATACGGCGGTAAAACGATTAATCGGCCGCGGTCGCAACGATGACACGGAGGAAGGAATCCGCAGACGGCTTGCGTGGACGAAGACCGACGTGCTACCGCAACTGGAACTTCTGAAGAGCCGCTGTCGCACTATCCATGAGATTGATGGCGAACCGGACGTCACGACTATTCATAGAAATATTCTTTCGGCGCTGAAGCTTACATGATCGCGAGAAGAGATACGGAAATATCAGCACTGCGCGAGGGAGGGAGACGGCTCGCGAAGCATTTACGTATTTTGTCGGGGATGGTAAAAGTTGGCATTACTCCGCGCGAGCTGGAAGATATGGCCCGGGAAATGGTCGCGAAAGACGGCGATGAACTGGCGTTTTACGGATACAAAGGCGGAAAAAATGAAGAGCCGTATCCATCCGGCCTGTGCGTTTCGGTGAACGACGTTATCGTTCACAGCCCTGCCGCATTGAATGACACTTCTATAGAAGAGGGCGATGTCGTATGCCTTGATTTTGGAATAAAGCATGAAGGATTTTTTACCGATTCGGCGGTTACCGTAATTGCGGGAACAAAACGGAACCCGGAAGACGAACGTTTGTTGAACGGAACGCAAGAGGCTCTTACAATTGGAATCGCGGTGGCGAAAATCGGCAATACTACAGGGGATATCGGCTATGCCGTTGAGCGCATCGCGAAAAAATACGGCTTTGGATTTCCGCGAAATCTCTCGGGCCACGGGGTGGGGCTCAAAGTACACGAAGAACCGCACGTGCCCAATTTCGGGCACCCTGGGAGCGGAGTGAAACTTGAAGAAGGACTTGTTATTGCGATAGAACCGATGATGGCGCTCGGCTCCGGCGAACTCTATGTTGACAAAGACGGCCACTCCTACCGCACAAAAGACGGCTCCCGCACAGCGCACTTTGAACACACGGTCATCATTACCAAAGACGGTCCGGAGATTTTGACTAAAGAATGATATGAATATCTGCGTTTTCTGTTCGCAGTATGATGTCGCAGAAAAATATAAAGGGGCGGCGGAAACGCTTGCACGATTGATCGCTGAGCACAAATATGCGTTGGTCTGGGGCGGAGCCGACGAAGGCCTGATGGGTCTTATTGCTCGCACTGCACAGCGTGGCAGGTCAAGAGTAATCGGCGTTATCCAGGAGAAAATTAAGGATAAAGCGTATAAAAATGCTGACGAAATGATAGTCGTGAAAAATGGTCGCGATATGAACCTAGGTCTCATTGAGCGTGGCGACGTGATTATCGTGCTTGTTGGAGGGATAGGTACACTCAACGAACTCACGGAAATAGTACGAATGAAAAAGGACGGAGAACAGAATAAACCGGTAGTCATCGTCAATACAGACCACTTCTACGATGGGCTTAAACAGCAGTTACAGCGAATGAACGACGAAGGATTTTTGAGGGACGATATCATGAATTCAGTGCACTTTGTCGGTACGCCCGAAGAGGCCATGCATCATCTTGATAGTCACGGTCGATAGATCGGATACTCATGACTCATAGACGGCGGTACAATCCATCAACAGGTGTTGATGGATTGTACCGCTACATGAGTGAGCTCGGCGCAAGTTCAGGGTAAGCCAAACTGACCTTTGAGTTTGTCCGCGCCGTCGACATTATCCGCCGTAACGAAAGATACGTAACGAGTGACTTTGTAAAACCTGCAGACGTGCAGCACCGTTTCTTTGATGGGGTACGGATATATAAGTACCGACTGCTGGTACTGTACCAGACCCATGCCGAGTAACAGCGTATTGAGTGCCTGCCGTGCATACGATTGCGTGAGCGGAATGTCAAACATGATGAGATACCACCTCCCATTCCACCTGCGGGAGCTTGGTATCTCAAGGGTCATAATGCGCTCGCGAGAGAGTATTCGTTGGCCTTTGTCGCTGACTGCATACCGCACGCCGTGCTTCTCAAGGAAACCGCGCTTTTTCAATTCTCTAATTTTCCGACTCGCATATTTTCTATTTCTCGAGCTATCTCCAAGTGTTAGTTCAGCAAGAAGCCTACCAACTGCCCGCGGAGATGGTACAGCACCGATGCCAATGATAAGTGCGCCGACAGCAACCATTTTGAGGATTTGCACTGTTCGCTCACGCCGATTCTGATTCACTGTCGTTTTCATATTGGATGTTCTTGCCATGGTACAATCCATCAACAGGTGTTGATGGATTGTACCATATACATACGACACCTTTTCTCGGATTCTCGTATATAATCCAACCATGGATGTTTTGGTCGTTGGCACAGGAGGCAGGGAAAATGCGCTTGCGTGGAAACTCGCGCAATCGCCCCGCATCGGGAAACTCTACATTGCGCCGGGAAACGGCGGCACCGGGGCTTTAGGTGAAAATGTGCCGATAGACGCAATGGATTTTGAGAATCTGGTGAAGTTCGCAAAGGAAAGAAACGTGGCTTTGACAATCGTCGGGCCTGACAATCCGCTGGGAGAGGGCATCGTAGATTTGTTCAAGCTGCGCGGGTTGCGCGTGTGGGGTCCGGTGAAAGCGGCGGCGCACATTGAGGGGTCAAAAGCATTTGCGAAGCGCCTGATGAGGGAGGCAGGCGTTCCCACCGCCGAATTTGAGATTTTTTCCAACCACGACGACGCATTGAATTATATCCGCGAGCACGGAGCTCCTATCGTTGTAAAAGCTAACGGACTTTCGTTCGGTAAGGGCGTTTACGTTTGTATGACACTCGCCGAAGCAGAGTCCGCGCTTGAAGAAATCATGGTACAGCGCGTGTTCAAGGAGGCAGGCAACGAAGTCGTCATAGAAGAATATCTGGATGGGCAGGAAATTTCCATTCACGCGCTTGCGGACGGCAAAGATTTCATATTATTTCCGCCGTCGCAGGACCATAAAAAAGTAGGCGAAAATGAAACGGGAAAAAACACCGGCGGAATGGGGGCAATCGCACCTGTCCCGTTCGTTTCAATGGAGGCTCTGAAAGATATAGAAGTTCGCATTGTGCGCCCGACCTTGCGTGCGCTTGCGGAGCATGGGGCGCCGTTCGTCGGCATCTTGTACCCGGGGCTTAAAATGGCGTCGAATGGCATTAAAGTTCTGGAGTTCAACGCTCGTTTTGGAGACCCGGAATGCCAAGTGTACATGCGTCTGTTGAAGACAGATTTGTTGGATATTCTGGAAGCCTCCGCCGATGGAAAACTTGCAGGCATGAATATTGAATGGAATTCCGGCTTTGCGGTAAATATTGTTCTTGCCTCCGGCGGGTATCCCGATACGTACAAAAAAGGATTTCCCATAACCGGAATTGAGGAAGCAGAGAAAATCCTAGGCGTTGTCGTATTCCACGCAGGCACTTCAACTCAAGGCGGGACATTGAGTACGGCAGGAGGCCGCGTACTCGGAGTCTCGGCCGTGGGCGACACGCTTCAGGGCGCGCTTGACCGCGCGTATGAGGCCGTTGAGCTGATACATTTTGAAGGTAAATACTTCCGCCGAGACATCGGGGCGAAGGCGTTGATATAGTGATGCTATAATTTAGCGATGGTGGCATTAGTTGCAGCGGAACCGCGCTTTATTTCGGAGCGTATAACGAAGACGGCGGAAAAATTCAAATCCCCACAAGAGGAACTCGCCTATTTGCGCGAGAAGGTGAAAGAAAAGACAGGAGAGTTGGAAACCGCAGAAAACCGCGTTGAGAAAGACCGCATAGCCAAGCGCGAAATTGCCGCGTATGGCGCACAGCCCGCGCATGCTGTTCTGCATGAGGCGGTTGTTTTACCAGAACACGACACTATACGGCTTGCGCTCAACCTAGAACCGGAAGAGCACGATGCGCAGATGGACGGCCTTTTGAAAATCGTAGCGGAACACGGGATACGCAACGCTCTCTCTGTCGCGGCGCGCATGAAAAATCCGCATTTGGAAGACGATTTGCACCGGATGCTCGTTCGTTACATTGCCGAGGGTCTTCCTGAAAAAGGGTTTGCACCGGCGGAAAAAGTGAAGCGCGCACTCCATATGGTTCTTTTTGAAATTCAGCCGCAGGCGCATAGCGGAAAAGATAAAGAACAGCAGGCACAGATGAAACTGGAGCAAATACTTTCGTCCTCCGAGCAGCTCTACGCCGGGCTCACGTCCCTCATCTCTCCCAACGAAGGTTTCTCGCTTGAAATTGCCGTTCCCAATGGTTCGGAGGAAGTTTCTTTATATCTCGGAGTTCCAAATGCGAAAAAGGTTCTTGCGGAACGCTTAATATCATCTGTGTTTCCGAACGCGCGTATTTCAGAGAGCCGAGGCGATTACAACATCTTCAATTACCAGGGAGAAAGTGCGGGGGCTATTGCTCGGCTTTCCGACCACCCTGCCTTACCGCTTAAAACATACGAGATGTTTGAGCACGACCCATTGAACGTTCTGCTTTCAGCATTTGCCAAGCTCGCGAAGCACGGAGAAGGTGCGGCTATCCAATTCATAGTCGGCAACGAGGGCGACAGATACAACAGGCATTACAAGAAGATGATTCGCGTAATAGAGCGAGGATGGCCTCTGTGGCGCGCGCTCAAAGTTCCCGAGACTGTTTTGGGAGACATCGTTCATGAATTTGGCAGGGCGATTTTTATGCCGCAGGTTTACAAGGAGGACAAAGAGAAAGATTACCGGCGCGTTTCGGACCAGGTCGCGACGGAGATTATCGGACGCAAGATAAAAAGCCGCATCGCGCCCGTCCTTATCCGCTTGGTGGCTTCGGCGCCCGACAAGAAACGAGCGCAGGAGATATTGCAAAACCTGATTGCGCCCTTTAATCAATATGACGACCCGAGGGGAAACCACCTCATGTTTAAAGAGGTCGGGAATTGGGGCATAGAAAATTTTCTGCGCGATTTCATATATCGTACGTTTGACCGCTCTATTATAATGCCACTCGCTTTGTCCGAGGTAGCAACTATGTTCCACTTCACCGCCGAGCGCGTAACGACATCGCGCGAACTGAAGCGCGCGTTCGCAAAACAAATGCCTGCGCCTGTCGCGATGGCGGCCGAAGGCATTACGCTCGGAATCAATCGTTACGGCGCGACGGAGACGCCTGTGCATTTTGGCGCTTCCGACAGAATGCGGCACTGCTACGTCATCGGGCAGACAGGCACAGGCAAGACGACTCTTATCAAAAACATGATTATTCAGGATATACAAAACGGCGAGGGCGTCGCATTCATAGACCCGCATGGAAACGACATTGAGGACATTTTGGCTGCAATTCCTCCGGAGCGGATGAACGACGTTATATATTTTGACCCGGCGTACACGGCGCGTCCGATGGGCCTCAACATGCTGGAATACGACCGTTCAAAGCCGGAAATGAAAACATTTGTGGTGGACGAAGTATACGGGATTTTCCGCAAGCTCTATGCCGATGTGCCGGAGGCGTTCGGCCCGATGTTTGAGCAGTACTACCGCAACGCCGTGCAACTGGTCGTGGAGGATCCAGATTCCGGCTCCACGTTCCTTGAAGTTCCGCGGGTATTTGCAGACGCGTCATTCCGCGACCTTAAGATTTCAAAATGCAAAAATCCGGTCATCATCCAGTTCTGGCGAAAAATCGCGGAGGCCGCCGGCGGAGACGCCTCTTTGGAAAATGTAACACCGTACATTTCAAGCAAGTTTGATGTCTTTCTCGCGAACGACATCATGCGCCCCATCGTCGCGCAGGAGAAATCGGCTTTTGACTTCCGCAAAATTATGGACGACAAGAAGATTTTTCTCGCGAACCTTTCCAAGGGACGGTTGGGCGAACGCAACACCTCGCTTCTTGGTCTTGTGTTGGTTTCCAAATTCCTCCAAGCTGCATTCTCCCGCATTGATTCGCGAGGCGACTTGCCTGTCTTCTATCTCTATATCGACGAGTTCCAAAACTTTGCGACGCCGTCCATCGGCACGATACTTTCCGAGGCGCGGAAATACAAACTCTCGCTCGTTATTGCGCACCAGTTCATCGCACAGTTGGATGAGAAAATCCGCGACGCCGTCATCGGCAACGTCGGCACGAAAGCCGCGTTCCGCGTCGGCACGATGGATGCCGAGTTTCTTGCAAAGCAATTTGAACCGGGCTTCACCGCACCCGACTTGGAAAACCTCCCGAATTACAATGCCGTCATGTCGCTCCTTGTGAACGGCACGCCAGCACGGCCGTTTACCATCCAAACAGTGAAGCCGGCGGAGCATGATTCCAGCAAGGTTCCTGCGCTCAAAGAGCTTTCATATCTCACATATGGCAAGGATAGGGAAGAAATTGAGGCGGACATCCGGGCAAGATATGCTGAGCCAGAGAGGACCCCAGACCCAACGATGCAGGCGTTTCAGTAGATAACGGGATCCGCTCATTGAATGGGGGAGGCATTATGCGAGACAAGAAATTATTTCAGCTTGCCGAGGCATTTGGAGCGGAATATATATACATCGACACACTGTCCGGCATGTCCGGACTTTTCAATAGGAAACTCTGGTCCTTTAAAATTGAGGCTCTAAAGCGAATAGGAAGGTTATATACAGTGCGAAAACTGATAAAGCACATCTATAAAATGAGTTCTAGCTCAAGCGAGGCCATTGCATCAATGTACGATGTTGAATATGGGGGATTGGATCGTCCAAATTATATGTACTTAAACACGCTTCTTTTTCGGCAAGAATTTGAAAAAATAACCGGCATTACAGCGGACGAAATGAAAAATCTCAAGATTATTGATGTCGGCGCAGGTAGTAATGAACTCCTTCGTTTTTTACATACCGAATTTGGCATTAAGCACAATCAGTTATTTGGTTCTGACTTGAGCCCGGCCAGCGTGAAGATAATCATTGAGGACGGCTTTCATGGGTATACGGGCAGGATTGAGCAGTTGCACTTTCCAGAAAATAACTTTGACCTGGTCTTTTTATCATATTTTATAGACTTCGATACTGACCAGAGAAAGACGCTTGAAGAGGTAGTAAAGATTACACAACCCGGAGGAAAGATTATCTTGGAGGGCAAGTTTCCTTCAAATCCATCCGGTCTTTCTGATGCAGATAAAGGACAAATTAATTTTATTACGAAGGGCGTTGAAGTGGTTGAAGACATCGAACTTGTATGCCGAGCCATTGAACAAATTGCTCAATTTCAAAACAAGAGAATATCCGTAGAAAGAGTAATTCGCAGCAAGAGATATGTATTTAGCCGCTATGGATTATGCAAATTGCCGTCGTATTTCCTGGTATTTCGAATCGGAAATCTTCCGCATGGACAAGATAGCGATTAGTGGTACAATCGCGATTAGGTAACGCTGTTCAGGTCTCTAGTCCTCCAAAGGAGGACCAAGAGATTGGGCCTGGATTTCATCACTTTTGTATGTGGTGAGAAGGTGATTTCTGCAGTAGTGGAAGTCCGGAATTCTCCGTAAAAGAATAACGAGGTCCCTCGATTGTTAAACAGTCTCGGGATGAATTAAGGTGGCACCGCGTCTTGTACCGAGAGAAATCGAGGTAGAAAACCGCCCTTATTGCGCAAGGTATACTTGTGCGGTAAGGGCGGTTTTTGTTTAGAAAATGTTATGAGCGAAGCGAATTACATATTCTTAACCCTGTTAAATCCCGCCAAGGGCGGGGCGACTCGAAGAATCGCATTTAACAGGGTGTAAGAGCTTCTAATCTCGCTATCGCTCGCTAAGAATCCCTAACATGAAAAACCCCATTAGAAATCGCGGACGCGACACATCAACAAAACATATGACAACAAAAAAACATAACCAAGACTCGTCTTTTATGGACGCGCGTCCTATTTCTAACGGGGCGAGCCTACCGAAAATACATATCTCGCAGAAGCCAACATACGTCAAACTTGCGGATGGCGTAGTGTTTTTTGATTTGTTCAAGAAAATAGAACGCCGGTTTGACACATGCTTTATTTTTGAGTCGTTGGGAGAGGAAGGGAAATTCTCCCGCTATTCCATAATCGGATTTGAACCGGCGCATTTAATCGGAGGGAGAGGAAACAAATTAACCGTTGACGGCACAAGCTATTCCGTTCCGAATCCGTACTACGCACTGCGCGATATCATGCCGCAGCGCACCATTGGAAGAAATTACGACGGGGGGCTCGTTGGATATTTAAGTTACGAGGCGATTAACCTCATGGAGCCCTCGCTAAACGTGAAGGTGCACGAAAAATTTGACCAGTTCCTTTTTGGCGTTTACACGGACGGACTTATTCTAGATAAACTGACCGGCGAACTTACATATTTCTTCTACGACGAGGATAGAAGCGCGGTTCTAAAAGAAATTATTGCGTCAGAAATTGAGGCCGCGCCGTTTAGTGCGGAGTGTATAGACGAAGGTCTTTCGGAAGCGGAACATGCGAAAATCGTTGAGGATGTGAAAGAAAAAATCAGAGAAGGAAAAACGTTTCAGTGCGAGGTCGGGTTCAAGACGAAGTATAAGATAACCGGCGACACGGTCGGGATTTACGAACGGTTGCGCGAAATCAATCCATCGCCGTTTATGTACTATCTTAAATTCCAAAGTAAAAAAATCATCGGCGCGAGCCCTGAGCTCCTGTTCTCTTTGCGTGACGGAGAAATGACGACGCGCCCGCTCGCGGGAACGATTCGCCGAGGCGCGAACCCTAAGGAGGACCAAGAGCTAGCCCGCGAGCTCGTGAACGATGAAAAAGAGCGCGCGGAGCACAATATGCTTGTGGACTTGCACAGGAATGACATCGGAAAAGTGGCAAAATTCGGGACCGTAAAGATACGCGATTTGATGACCGTGAAGAAATTCAGCCATGTCCAGCACATCTCAAGCGAGGTGGTGGGAACCATCCGCCCCGAGGAAGATATGTTTTCCGGTTTTGCGAGCCAGTTTCCGATGGGAACGGTGTGCGGTACGCCAAAGATAGAGACGATAAAAATAATAGATGCTAACGAGAAGGAGGCGCGGGGGCCCTATGGAGGAGGCGTCGGACATTTCGGGTTTAACGGCGATTGCACGTTCGCGCTTGCATTGCGCTCCGTTTTTATCGCAGGCACTGACGCATACACGCAAACAAGCGGAGGCATCGTGTACGATTCCGTACCGAAGAAGGAATACGTGGAAATCCAAAACAAATCAGCGGCAATGAAAAAAGTCCTCGGTGCTTCGCAAACATGAATATGAAAGTCCTTATCATAGACAACTACGACTCGTTCACGTTCAACCTCTACCAGTACGTGGGGGAGATTCTTTCGGCGAGCCACGAGAAGTTCACTCTTGATGTAGTGAGGAATGACGAAATAACGCTCGCGGGAATAAAAAAACGCCGCTACGACAGGATAATTATTTCCCCGGGGCCCGGCGACCCGCGCGAGGATAAGTATTTCGGCGTATGCGCGGACGTCCTTAAAACAGTAGGAAAGACAACGCCCGTTCTCGGCGTGTGCTTGGGAATGCAGGGCATGGCGTATTACTTCGGCGGGAATGTGATTCGCGCGCAAAAGCCCATGCATGGAAAAACGAGCATCATAGAACATGATGGCAGAGGGGTTTTTACCGGGCTCCCACAGAAACTTGAAGTTATGCGGTACCATTCGTTGGTAGCGGAAAAAGAAACGCTGCCGGAGGTTCTCACGATAACGGCGACTTCTCCCGACACTGGAGAAATAATGGGATTGCGGCACAAGGTATACCCGATGGAGGGCATTCAGTTTCATCCGGAATCTTTCGCAACCGAGGGAGGTAAGCAACTGTTGGCCAACTTCTTAAGCCAGAAATAATAGGCTAGAATCAGCATATGAAGAACGCAACCGAAATATTGAATACGCTCGTGGAGAAAAACGATTTGACGGCTGTTGAAGCACGGCAGTTTCTTATTGATGTGATGGACGGAGCGATTACTCCGGTTCAGACTGCTGCGATCCTTACCGCATTCCGCATGAAGGGAGAGAGCGTCGCGGAGGTGCGCGGGCTTATACAGGCGATGCGCGAGAAAATGGTTTCTATGCGTGCGGATGACGCAATTGATGTGGTCGGCACGGGAGGCGATGGTTCCGGAACGTTCAATATTTCAACGGCCGCCGCTTTTGTAGCTTCCGGTGCCGGAGTGAAAATCGCAAAGCATGGAAATCGCGCCGCGAGCAGCAAATGCGGCAGCGCGGATGTTCTTGAAGCTCTCGGAGTACGAATTGAACTAACGCCAGCGCAGGCGGAGGAAGTATTTAAAAATATCGGCATGGTGTTTTTGTTCGCTCCGCTCTATCACCCTTCAATGAAACAGGTGGTGCTAGTTCGCAGAGAACTCAAAATCCGGACTATATTTAATGTACTCGGGCCCTTTTCAAATCCTGCAGGAACCAAACGCCAACTTGTCGGTGTTCCAAATGCCGACCTCGCAAAAGAATTGGCCGAGGTTGCGCGCGGACTCGGATATACGCACATTTTAATAATCACGAGCGATGATGGGATGGACGAAGCGAGCATCAGCGCAAAGACGAAAGTGTTTGAGATTTCCGGAAGGTCCCTGAAAAAGTATGTTATTGAGCCCGCTAAACTGGGATTCAAGAAAGCGCCCGTCACGGCGCTCCGTGGGGGAAATGCGGAAGAAAATGCCGGCATCGTCCGTGCAATTCTAAGCGGTGAAAAAGGACCGAAGCGCGACATTGTCGCATTGAACGCAGGGCTTGCGCTCTACTGCGCAGGGCTTGCGCGGGATGCCAAACAAGGAATTGAGTTGGCCGAAGAGTCTATTGATAGCGGTAAGGCTCTGCAGGCTCTGGAGAGTTTGGTGAGAGAGACGCAAAAATTCGCGCCTAAGTCATAGTATGAAAACAACGAAGATTTTTCCGCTTGAGAAACCCATAGACGCTACTATTTCTGTTCCGGGTTCCAAGAGTTACACCAACAGAGCGCTCCTTATGGCGGCACTCGTCGGTAAAACGGTACGGATAAAGAATCCGCTTGTGAGCGATGACACAAAGGCGATGATTGATTGTCTTCAGACGCTTGGAATCAAGGTCGTCTCAAAGGGTGGCGATTTGGAAGTCGCCGGAGACATTCGCGCAGTCGCTGACAATTCGTACGACCTCAACGCGCACCTTTCCGGCACGACCATCAGATTTATTCTCGCGCTTGCCTCCATTGTTGCCGGAGAGAAGACGATTCAGGGAGAGGGGCGTTTGAATGAGCGTCCAATCGGGGACCTTGTAAATGCTCTCCGCCAGCTCGGAGCAAAAATAGAATATCTTGAAAAAGAAGGATTTCCTCCGGTGCGCGTCTCTTCCTCAAAACTCACCCCAGGCACCATAACGATGAACGGCTCCGTCAGCAGCCAATTCCTCTCGGCCATTCTCATGATTGCCCCCGTGGTCGGCGAAGTGAATATTGAGGTCATCGGCGAGCAAATCTCAAAGCCGTATATTGACATGACCATTGATTCAATGAAGCGGTTCGGCGTGAAGGTTGAAGTTCCCGATGCATCCACCTATGCCGTTCCAGCAGGGCAAAAATACGGTCTTGATGAATACATTGTTGAGGGTGATGCGTCTAGCGCTTCATATTTCTTTGCTATCGCCGCACTTACACAATCGCGCATCACGCTCAAAAACATGAACCCGAAATCGGTGCAAGCCGACATGGGATTCCTCAAAATCCTTGCCGACATGGGGAACGAGGTTGAGTACGGCGACAATCAAATAACGATTCAAGGCCGCGGAATCAAGCCGGTTGATATAAACATGCAAGATTGTCCGGACCAGGTTCAAACGCTTGCCGCGCTTTCTGCCTGCGTATCGGGGACCACTCATATTGCCGGAGTCGGCTCCTTGCGGGTGAAAGAAACCGAGCGCGTTGAGGCGCTTGAGAGAGAGCTCGCGAAAATGGGCATACGTTCCGAATCTACCCCCGACACGATGACGATTTACGGAGGATATCCAAAACCGGCGGTCATAGACACCTACTGGGACCACCGGATGGCCATGGCATTCGCTGTTTTAGGAACCAAGATGCAAGGAATGGAAATAAGGAATCCTGACGTTGTTACGAAAACATTTCCTGAGTTCTGGGAGAAATTGAATTCTATCGGCATTAAAACCACAACTTCAGAGCGCGACCCGAACATTGTTCTCATTGGCATGCGCGGGAGCGGGAAGACGACCGTCGCTCGGCTTCTCGCGAAGCGCCTCGGAAAGAGATGCGAAGATATTGATTCACTCGTTGCAAAAAAAGCGGGCATGAGCATCAAGGATATCGTGGAGAAATCTGGATGGGACCATTTCAGGGATTTGGAATCCGACATGATTCGCGAGGTGTCCGAGCAGAATGGCGCCGTCATTTCTACCGGAGGCGGGATTATCACGCGTTCGGAGAACATTGAGACGGTCAAGAAAAACGGCCTGTGTATATTTCTGCGCGCAACGCTTCAAATACTTTTGAGCAGAATGGAGGAGGATGATTCTCACCGGCCGGCACTCACTACCGGGACGACACCGCAGGAAGAGATGGAAAAAATGCTCGCGGAGAGGGCAGGGCTCTACGAAGCGGCCGCTGACGAGACGATAGACACTGAAAGTGCGCCCCCGGAGCACGCGGTGGAGCAGATAGTGGCAAAGTTGCAGGAGAGAGGGGTTGTTATAAGAAAATAAGGAGCAAAGCGACTATATTTTCTATAACCCAGCACCTTTAACGTTAGGCAGATGCTATATTTAAATCACAAACAACAGCTGGTATTCGCAGATTAAGTGGTAGAATATGCATGAAAGGTGCTGGGTGTAAGATTTTCTAAACTCATTACATTCGTTAACAAAATCTAACATGGCGGGAAATTCATTCGGACAACTCTTTCGGATAACGACATTCGGCGAATCGCATGGCGGGGCTGTTGGTGTTGTAGTTGATGGGTGCCCTCCGGGGATTGAGATAACGGAGGAGGAAATTCAAGTGGCGCTTGATAGGCGGCGCCCGGGGCAAAGTAAAATAACGACTCCCCGAAAAGAGGCGGACAAAATTCATATTCTTTCCGGCTACTTTGAGGGAAAGACCACGGGTACGCCGGTTCTCATGATGGTGCTCAATGAAGACACAAAACCCGAAGATTATCTGGCTCTCAAAGATTTGTACCGCCCGTCGCATGCCGATTTCACCTACGAGGCGAAGTACGGTGCCCGCGACTGGAGGGGGTCCGGGCGCGCTTCCGCGCGAGAGACGCTTGCGCGCGTCGCCGCGGGTGCGATTGCGCAGAAATACCTTAAAGAGAAGCTGGGCATAGAAATCATCAGCTACGTGGACCAAGTCGGCGATATACACGCGGACGTGGATTTTAATACGGTCACGGCGAAAGATGTGGAATCAAATATCATCCGCTGCCCAGACCAGAAATCGGCAGAAAAAATGATTGCGCTTGTTGAAAAGGTGAAATCTGAGGGCGATTCTGTGGGCGGGGTCGTGAGAGGCGTCATACGGAATGTCCCGGTTGGTTTGGGCGAGCCGGTGTTTGATAAACTCAATGCAGACCTTGGGAAAGCGATGCTTTCAATCAATGCGGTCAAGGGATTTGATATTGGGCTCGGCTTCCGGAGCGTCGGCATGCGCGGGAGCGAACACAATGACCCGTTCTACACCGATAAGGATGGCACAATACACACAAAGACGAACAACGCGGGCGGTACGATTGGCGGGATTTCAAGCGGGGAAACAATTCACTTCCGCGTTGTATTCAAGCCGGTTTCAACCATCAAGAAAGAGCAAGACACGGTGAAAAAAGGAGGCGAGGCAACCAAGCTAGAAGCCTCCGGCCGCCACGACCCGTGCGTCCTTCCGCGAGCGATTCCGATAGTGGACGCGATGTCCGCGCTGGTCATCATGGATCACTATCTGCGCAACAAGGCGCAAAACTCGTGAAATGTTATAACTCCTTATATGCTTATTCGCGCGAATAAGCATATAAGGAATAAACGTAGTGGCGAAATCCAACATGGCATTGTATAGTTACAAGCATGAAAAAGAGCTCTATAAAAACAGCTATTGTAAAAACGAAATACGGCTCATTTAAGGCTGTTTTTGAGCCGGAAGTTGATATGGGCGGATATGTTGCAACTGCGCCAAAAGTGCAGGGAACCGTCTCGTGGGGCAAGAATTTATCGCACGCGAAAGAAATGATTGTCGAGTGTATTGAAGGAGCAATTGAAGCTCGCATTATTTCGGAGGCCGTTAAGGAAGGGAATCTTCGCTTCACTGCTCGCGCTAGTAAAATGCCGGTTCTCACATGAGCATTATTCCTTATATGCTTATTCGCGCGAATAAGCATATAAGGAAATAGACAGTAACGAGAGAAATATCTGACGTCATGTCTATTCCAGTGTTTTGCAAAAGACTGGAATAAGAAAACGAGCATTTCTGCATTGTCTAATTCGCGCGAATGGTTCCAATGAAGAAGGCGGGTGTAGCAAAACTCGAAGCCTCGGGCCGCCACGACCCATGCGTCCTCCCGCGCGCCGTCCCGATAGTAGATGCGATGTCCTCACTCGTCATTATGGATCACTTTTTGCGCAACCGTGCGCAGAACGGTTAACCTCCAGCGCGGTTTGTAGTTCTATCCCGTACGAAGTCCGTTAGCTGATCGAATACCGTCAGCTCATCAGCAAAATACAAGTTCTGAGCAGCTCCTTCAATCGCTTTGCCGGGTTTAACTGCTAGGAGAACGGTTAATTGAGGTCCGCGATTCTCGTATGTATCGTATCCGATAGACTCCAGCTCAAGCTTGAATATCCTAGAGTCTTGAAGCACACCTGCGCGTTTAATACTCTGAGTCAGCGAAGGAAAGACGGCCTTTAAAGCTCCGCCAGGAACTAAAACTCTGTCAATGCTTTTGACAGCGAGATTGGGTGAAACACTGTAAGCAATAGAAAGGTTTGCCAAAACGCATCCGATAGAAGAATCCGCCACACCCCTTAAAGTTTCCACAGGAGAAATATGCACCTTGCTTATACCAAGATACTTAGTGATTTCTGGGCTGTGTCTTAAGACCGTAGCACTGAATACGAGCCCGCTCCCCAAATTACTCTCTGATATTTCGCGTATGGCCCTAGCCGTCCCAGCGCCCAGGTCAAGGATAACCTGGCTCTGTAACTTTTTTGTATACTCGAACAACGTCTTAACTCCATTAAAGTTGGAGATATACTCAGAACCGCTACGATTCATTTCATAGGAGTCTTTTGCATCACCGATCGCTTCTACGGAGCGGAGATGTCGTAATTGTCGAGCGACTTGATTCCGCGTGTTACTCTTCAATTTGCCGTCCGAGATCTCTTTCATCGAGTTAACATGAGTGTCAATTTTTCGACATCCCCACGATTCTTAACTGTGTTAATGAACACACTGCCGGCGATGACTATGTCGGCTACTTTTGCTAGCTCGGCAACGTCCTCTTTTGATTTTACGCCGAAGCCGACGGCTATCGGGAGTTTGAAGACTTGTTTCAGCTCTTTCACGAAATCAAAAAGCTCTTTGGCGAATTTGCTGTTGGCGCCCGTGATGCCTTGGCGCGAGGTGCAGTAGACGAAACCCGACGCGTCTCTAGCGAGTTGCTCCAAGCGTTCCTTCGGCACGCCGGGGGAGACGACGGGAATCAGGTACACATCATTTTCTTTGCAGGCGGTAAGAAGTTCGCGGCCCTCTTCGGTATCAAAAGGACAATCGGGGACGATGAGCGCGGAGGCACCCGCTTTCGCGAGTGTTTTCACAAATTTTGGAATGCCGTATCTGAATGGAATATTTATATAGGTCATCACCACCACCGGCTTTCCAAGCTTCGCCACTTTTCCAAGAAGTGCCAGAGATTTTGCAACTGTCGCGCCACTCTTAATGGCTTCATCACTTGCAACAGAAATCGCCGGGCCGTCGGCCATCGGGTCGGAGAAGGGAATTTGCAATTCAATGATGTCTGCTCCGCCCTTGGCCAGCGCTTCGGCTACTTTTTCCGAATCCTCAATTGTTGGATAGCCCGCAATCATGTGCGCCATAAAAAGCCCACTTTTCTTTTCCGCGAACAGTTGGTCAAGCTTGTTCATAAAGTTAGACATCGGATGTCTAATATGGGCGGTCGTATTCATCCTTCAAAAAGTCGCGGAAGCTTTCGTCTTTGAACGCGCGGGCGAAGTTGAAAAGGTCTTTGTCGCCGCGACCGGAGAGGGTAGCGACAACGATTGCGTCTTTGGGCATTGTCGGTGCAATTTTGCGCACCTCCGCGAGCGCGTGCGCGCTCTCAAGCGCGGAAATAACACCCTCTAGCTTCGCGAAGTAATCCACTGCTGAAACCGCTTCCGCATCCGTTGCGTATGTGAGTTCCACGCGGCCGTTCGTGTACAGGTCTGCGAGCTCGGGGCCGACCCCCGGATAATCAAGGCCTGCAGAGATAGAGTGCGTGGGCGCAATTTGACCTTCTTCCGTCTGGAGGAAGAGTGATTTGTATCCTTGAAATATGCCGGGCTCGCCCGCGATTTTGCGCGATGCGTGTTCTCCCATTTTTGTACCGGTGCCTCCTGCCTCCACGCCGATAAGACGCACAGATTTCTCCTTAATAAATTCATAAAAACTTCCCATGGCATTGGAGCCGCCGCCGACGCAGGCAACGACTGCGTCGGGGAGTTTGTGCCGGCGCTCTATGAGTTCCGCGCGGATTTCACGCCCGATGACTGATTGGAAATAGCGGTTCATTTCGGGGTAGGGGGCGGGCCCCAAGACCGAGCCGATGCAGTAGTGCGCCTCGTCCAGATGCTCCATCCAGAATTTCAACGCCTCGTTCACCGCGTCTTTGAGTGTCTTGCTGCCGTATTCCACCGCGACGACTTTTGTGCCCAGACGCTCCATCAAAAAGACGTTGGGTCGCTGGCGCTTGATATCTTCGCTTCCCATGAATACGACGCAGTCCAAGCCCAATTTGGCGGCGACCGTGGCGGTAGCCACGCCGTGTTGGCCCGCCCCCGTTTCCGCGATGAGCATCTTCTTTCCGAGGCGCTTCGCGAGAAGTCCTTGGCCAAGACAGTGCGTTATCTTGTGCGCGCCGGTGTGATTGGCGCCCTCATTTTTAAGGTACACTTTTGCACCGCCGAGGTCACTGGTTGCGCGCACGGCGAAGATAAGCGGTGTCGGACGACCAGAGAAATTCCGGAGAAGGTCTTGGAACTCGCTCTGAAATCCCGCATCCTTTTTTGCGCTCTCGAATTCCGCACTAAGCTTGCGGAGCGTGTCCCAAAGCATCTCCGGTACGTATGCCCCTCCGTACTTGATTCTCCTAGTCATGCGCGGTTAGTGCTTCTTTCAATTCGTTTATCATTTTGACAGGGTCTTTTGATAGAAGTACTGATGTACCAACCAGAATACCGCTGATACCGCATTTGCGCACCCTCTCTGCGTCTTTGGGAGTCATGATACCGGACTCGCTAATGACAAATGTATTCTGCGGCATACTCTTCATAAGTTTTTCTGTGACTGAAATATCAGTATAGAAAGTCATCAAATCGCGATTATTGATTCCTATGATGCAAGCTCCCGCGCGGAGCGCCTTTGCTATATCTTTTTCATCACGCACTTCGACGAGGGCGTCCAATCCGAGCGATGCCCCAAGTTTGATTAAATGCGCGAGTTCGCTATCCGTCAGTAGCGATGCAATCAATAAATACGCGTCCGCGGGCAAAAGAAACGTTTCATACACCTGATATTCATCAACAATAAAATCTTTGCGGAGAATCGCCTGTGGAACTCGTGCGCGCACCTGCCGCAGCAGTTCAACACTACCGCCGAAATACTTGGCATCGGTCAAGACCGAAATCACATCGGCATTGCTTTTTGCATAGAGGTCTGCGATTGAGAGCGGTGAATCCGAGATAAGATTTTCTACCGAAGGCGAGCGTGGTTTTATTTCTACCATCAATACACGTCCTTTCTCAAACAGTGCGCGGAACGGGCGTTTCTCGGGCTTAAAATTCCCGGCTTCTTCCTGAAGGGATTTGAGCGGCCGAATTGCTTTCAGAGTTTCAAGCTCCATCCACTTTGTTTCCACTATTTCGTCTAAGATGTTAATGTTTTTCCTCACACTTTACAGTATACTCGTACCATGGCCATAATTAAAATCTGCGGGATTCGTTCAGAAGAAGATGCCCTTGCCGCTCTTGCGGCGGGTGCGGACGCGCTTGGATTCCACGTGGGGCTTACAGGAGCGCGTGCGCCCCTTGAATCGGAGAATGCCGCCAAGATTATCGCGAAGCTTCCGGCCTCCGTATCCAGCGTGATGGTGACGAGCGTCGTGGAATCAGAGCGATTGATAGAACTTGCGCGAGCGACAGGCGCCAAGATTCTCCAACTCTATGGGGACGCAACGCCCGAAACTATTCTTCAGGTCAAAAAGGCACTAGCAGTACAGGTGTGGAAAGTCCTCAACGTCGCTGATGAAAACTCTATTGCAGAAGCTAAAAAATATGAGAAGGCGGCGGATGCAATCGCGCTGGACACGCTCAATAAAGAGACCGGCGTACGCGGCGGGACCGGGCGTACGCACGACTGGAATATCAGCCGGAAGATTGTTGAATCAATTTCTATTCCCGTCATTCTTGCGGGCGGCCTGAATCCCGATAACGTAGAAGAAGCAATCAAAACCGTGAATCCGTACGCGGTTGATGTGAATTCCGGCGTATCAAATCCTGATGGAACAAAAGATTTGGAAAAGGTAAAGTTGTTTATTGAGCGAGCGAAACGAAAGGAGTGATAAAACATTGTCAACGCATAACCTCTGTAGTAATGTCTAGAAGATGTTATGAGCAGAGCGAATTACATATTCTTGACCCAGCACCTTCGTTTCTCAATGAAACAAAGGTGCTGGGTGTAAGAGCTTCTAATCTCATTATCATTCGCTAAGAATCTCTAACATGAAGCCAATTCACACAGATAAGGCACCAAAAGCAATAGGGCCGTATTCGCAGGCGGTTGTGGCAGGAAATCTGGTTTTTTGCTCGGGTCAGATTCCTACTGACCCCGCAACGGGGGAGTTTGTAAAAGGCGGAATCAAAGAGCAGACCGAGCAGATATTTAAGAATCTTGAGGAAGTTCTTCAAGCCGCGGGAGTTGGTTTTGATTCGGTCGCGAGCGTGAACATCTACCTGCGCGATATAAATGATTTTAAAGACATGAATGAGGTGTATGCAGAAACATTTGGCGAGCACAAACCAGCTCGCGCCACAGTTGGCGTATCAGCATTGCCGAAGAACGCGCTCATTGAAATTTCCTGTGTGGCCCTTATAAAATAGTGGTTTCGTAAACCCTTAATATTATGGCAAAGACATTTGAACCAATGCTTGTAGAAGAGGCGCGCGAGCACTTGCGGGGCGTTGTGAATGAAACACCTCTGCAATTTCACGCCGGATTATCCCAGCACTTTAGCGCGAAGATTTATCTGAAGCGCGAGGATTTGCAGGTCGTACGTTCGTACAAATTGCGCGGAGCGTACAACAGGATGCGCGTGCTCTCCTCGGCGGAAAAAAAGAGGGGTGTCGTGTGCGCGAGCGCGGGCAACCATGCGCAGGGCGTGGCCTTCAGCTGCAAGGCGCTCAAAACGCACGGCATTATTTTCATGCCGCGAAATACGCCGCGCCAAAAAATTGACCGCGTGCGGAGCTTGGGTGGCCCGTATGTCACCATAGAACTCTACGGCGACACATTTGACGAAGCTTTCGCGGAAGCAAAAAGCGTAGCGCAGAAAAAGAAGCGTGTTTTTGTGCACCCCTTCAACGACCCGCTCGTCATCGCGGGGCAGGGAACGGTCGGCGCGGAGATTCTTGAACAATTGTCCACCAAGAGCGGAGAAAAAATTGATTATGTGGTCGTACCGATAGGTGGCGGAGGACTATGTTCCGGCCTCGGCTCGTACTTTAAGTGGAAGAGCCCTTCAACGAAAATTATCGGGGTAGAACCGGCAGGAGCTCCGGCCATGGACCAAGCTCTCAAAGCGGGGAAAGTAGTTACTCTGGAGAAACTGGACACTTTCGTTGACGGTGCGGCCGTGCGGACCGTGGGCGACCTCACTTTCAAGCTTTGCAAAAAGGTGCTGGACAAATTAATTCTCGTTCCCGAAGGAAAGGTCTGCGAGACGATGATTTCTCTCTATCAGCGCGACGGGATTGTCGCGGAACCGGCAGGCGCTCTTTCAATCGCCGCACTTGACCAGATTGGGCCTGAATTGAAGGGAAAAACTGTTGTGTGCATCGTAAGCGGAGGCAACAACGACATCAGCCGGTATCCGGAAGTGATAGAGCGAAGCCTCGTGTATCAGGGCCTTAAACATTACTTTATGGTGAACTTCTCACAGCGTCCCGGAGCGCTTAAACGCTACCTGAACGAGGCGCTGGGCCCGACCGACGACATCACACTTTTTGAGTACACGAAGAAAAACAACCGCGAGAACGGGCCCGCGCTCATCGGAATTGAACTTGCCAGAAGGGAAGATTTCAAACCGCTCTTAAAGCGTATGGACAAAATCGGCATGTCATACGAAGTCATTGAAAAAGACAGTCCGATTTTCTCTTTCCTGATTTAGGAAAGCTAGGACGTTATGGATTCTGAAAAGAAGTTAGACAAGAGGCTCGGTATCGCAAAGCTCAAAGAAGTTAAAGATGGCGTAATGACAACGGCTGGCAATATAACGCCGGAGAGAAAAGAGACCAGGCAAATAACAGAGAAAGAAATAAATTTTATTCCTTGTTCAGTCAAGACTGTAGTTGTTTCTCCGTTGGAATTAGCATTAGAGTTGTCAAAGATAGGATTAAATGAGAATCTGCCGGTTGCAGATATATGTAAAAAAGCCGCTTCAAAATTGGGGACCATTAAAAGTGAAAATAGAAATGCGGTAAATGCAACACTAAATTACAGGGGTTCAGTACAGGGTGTCCGGCCAGAGCATCAAACTTTCTCGCAAATGAACGTCCCATTTTCGGCAACCGTCCAGCAAGGGAGAATGTATGTCAAATCCGTCCAGCATATGACGATTGTTATTCCGGATATGTGTTTTACTCTCTGCAAAGACTCTTTGCATATCATTGAGCGTGACGAGGAAGAATAATTAAAAGCAACATCCCTCCTTTGCACTATGAGGCAAAATATGGACGGGCATTTGGGCTTGTTATCTCACGAGGTATAGTGGAGGAGTGAAGAAAATCCTCCTCATTCAATCGCGGCAGACTCCGGAGATGATTCACATAGAACAAGAGAATTTCCGGCGCGCGGTTGGTAAGCTTGCGGAGCTTGAGTTTCTTTCAGCGCTTGATGAGCGGTTGGCATGGACAATGCCCGACGAGGTGCTCTCCGGATACGATGGCGCCATATTCGGCGGTTCCTCGGATTTTGACCTGCACGGTGGACGGAGAGAAAAAGATCCCGCTCGCATTATGGCGGCGATAATCCTTTCGCGGACCCGTCTCTTTATTACGTATGCGTTCGCGCAGAATCTTCCCGTTTTGGGAATTTGTTTCGGACATCAGATTATTGCGCAGATGCACGGGGGCGTTGTTGAGAGTGATTTAGAGCAAAAGAAAGTCGGCTCGCATGAAGTGAACTTGACTCCTGACGGAGAAGGCGACCCGCTATTTAATGGTTTCCCAAAAAGCTTTGTCGCACAATACGGACATAAAGACTCTGTTACTGTACTTCCTTCCGGTTCATTGCTTCTCGCGGACGGTCGTGCATGCAAATTCAGCGCACTGCGCTATGGCGAGAAAGCGTATACGTTTCAATTTCATCCGGAAGTGAATTATTCCAAGTTCGCGGCACGTCTCAAAGAATTCGGCTACTTGCCGGAAGGAGTAAAGCCAGAATCCGTTGTGAGGGAATCTCCTGTGGCCTCCACACTAATTTCTGCATGGATTGAGAGGGTTGTACCCGCTAGCCGTGCATGACAACTCACTCCAAGGATTACCCTTGGAGTGTGGGAAAGGCTCAATAGATTGCGGAAAGGCCAATACTTGTGTGCAGGCAAATCGAGCCTCATAATACGGCCTCGCGTGGCCTGTAGTGATGAATTATTATGTCCACCCTCACTATAAAAAATCTCCATGTACGGCTTGAAAACCCCAGTACCACAGGGCTTCGCGCTGGCTACCCCAGTACCACGCAAGCGGCTACGGGGCACGGCGGGGCAGGGAATCCTATTTTGAACGGCATCAACCTTGTCGTGCGGAGGGGGCAGACCTGCGTCTTGATGGGGCCGAACGGCTCCGGCAAGTCAACGCTCGGAAACACACTGCTCGCGAATCCGCAGTACAAGATTTCCCGCGGCTCAATAACATTCGGCAAGCACATGCTTTCCAAGATGAAGACCGACGAAATTGCGCGCGCGGGAGTTTTGCTCGCGTTCCAGAATCCGCAAACAGTTTCCGGAGTTTCAGTAACGAATCTTCTGACAGCCGCTGTCCGCAATTTCAAGGGGAAGGGCAAGGATTTCAAAATGGCGGATTTCAGGGAGGAAATTAAAGACACTGCAAACACTTTGAAGATTTCCAAAGATTTTCTCTCGTGCTCTCTGAACGAAGGGTTTTCCGGAGGAGAAAAAAAGAAAATGGAAATTCTCCAGCTTTCGCTCCTGCCCGCACAACTTATCGTCATTGATGAAATTGATTCAGGACTTGATATTGACGCGCTCAAACTTGTTGCCAAACAAATATCCCGACTCCGCGCGCGCGGAGTAACTCTCCTAATCATCACGCACTACAATCGCATTTTGCGCTGGATTAAGCCCGACCGCGTCCACATAATGCACAAAGGAAAAATCATAAAATCAGGAACCAGTACGCTCGCGACTGCCATAGAAAAGAAGGGTTACGGGGACTACATCAAATAAGATGAGAAAGCACACATCAGTGATAGAAAAGGACCAGGGAATTTCTGCCGCTCTCACGGATAGGTATCTCTTTCGCACCGAAAGGGGATTGTCGCGGGAAATTATTGAGCAAATCTCGGAGTCAAAGAACGAGCCTGCGTGGATGCGGGAATTTCGCCTGAAGTCGTACGAACAATTCCTGAAAATTCCCCTGCCCACATGGGGACCCGATTTGAGCAAACTGGATTTCCAAGCAATGCGCTACTACCAAAAGACGGAGCCCGCAAAATACCAATCGTGGAACGACGTGCCCGCAGATATAAAAAATACGTTTGAAAAAATCGGCGTCCCGCAAGCGGAGCGCGAATTTCTCGCGGGCGTCATCGGGCAGTACGAGTCGGAAGGTTTTTATCAGAACCTGCGCTCCAAGTGGGAAGATAAGGGCGTTATCTTTTGCGATACTGACACGGCGGTTCAGAAATATCCGGAACTGGTGAAGAAGTATTTTATGACGGAGTGCGTCAAAGCCGAAGAACACAAACTTTCCGCCCTCCACGGGGCGGTGTGGTCGGGCGGGAGCTTTTTGTATGTACCGAAAGGGGTGAAGGTGGATATGCCGCTCCAAACCTATTTCCGCATGAATGCCAGGGGCTCCGGCCAATTTGAGCACACGCTCATCATCGTTGATGAGGGTGCCTCCGTGCACTACATAGAGGGGTGCACCGCGCCGATATACAACACCGCTTCGCTCCACGCCGCAGTGGTGGAAATTTTCGTGAAAAAAGGAGCGCGATGCCGGTACACGACCATCCAGAACTGGAGCAAGGATGTGTACAACCTGAATACGAAGCGCTCAATCGTGGAAGAGGACGGCATTCAGGAATGGGTGGGCGGGAGCTTGGGCAGCAAGACCACGATGCTCTATCCGTGCTCAATTCTGAAGGGCCGTGGCGCGCGCGCCGAACATTTGAACATCGCCGTCGCAGGGCCCGGCCAGCATAAGGATACAGGTGCCAAGGTCATCCACTGCGCGCCGAATACCACTTCCACCATCGTTTCCAAGAGCATCAGTTTCGGCGGAGGGATTTCCACGTACCGCGGTCTGCTCAAAATTCTGAAAGGTGCCCGGGGCGCGGCCTCGCACGTGCAGTGCGATGCCCTCATGCCCGACAACATTTCGGTATCCAATACGGTGCCGAACATCGTTGTTAACGAATCTGACGTTACTATCGGACACGAGGCGAAAGTCGGACGGATTTCCGCAGACCAGGTCTTTTACCTCCAGAGCCGCGGGCTCTCCGAGCAGGAAGCGGTCAATCTGGTGGTGCAGGGATTCATTGAACCGGTCATAAAAACGCTCCCGTTGGAATATGCCGTTGAATTAAATCGTCTTATCCAGCTGGAAATGGAAGGTTCCCTCGGATAAATAAGTATGTCCCAATCTACAAATGATACGAATACTACGAATGGTTACGAATATACGGGGCTTAACATTTGTAGTTATTTGTAGATTGGAATACATTCGTTGATTGGTACACAAATATGACAACCATTGAGGTACGAGTAAACGCCGGGGAAATGAAAATCGTTCCCATACTCTGGTTCGGGGAAGAGAACCGGTCTCTGCTCGTGCGCGTGATACTGGATAAGCCGGGTTCGTCGGTGAAGGTCTTGTGCGTGTTTTACGCCAAACACAACGCGTTTCATCTGGAAACGGAGGTCATTCATAAGGCGAAAGACACATTCTCGCGAACGCTGGCGCGCGGCGTGCTTGACGGCGATGCGAGCGCCAACTATGAGGGACTGGTCGTTATTGAAAAAGGGGCGAAGAATTCCGATACTGATTTGAGCGAACGCGTCATTCTTCTTTCTCCCTACGCGCGGGCGCGAGCTATCCCGCGGCTGGAGGTTTTGGAAAACGAAGTGAAAGCCGGGCACGGTGCCACGGTTGGCAAAATTGACGAAGACCAGCTGTTCTACCTTGCCTCGCGCGGCCTTGCGCGGGGTGATGCAAAAAAGCTCATCGTGCGCGGGTTTCTCGGCGCCCTCATTAGCGAGTTTCCCGCAGAGGAAGCGGAAATCATAAATGCCGAACTGGAAAGAATATGATGCTGGAAACTATAAAGAAAGAATTTCCGATATTCCGAAAACGGGGAGTTAAACCTTTGGCGTATTTTGATAACGCCGCGACCACGCAAAAGCCCGACGTTGTTCTTGAGCGAATGGATGCGTTCTACCGCTCCAAAAACGCGCCGGTTCACCGCGGGGTCTATGCGCTTGCGGAAGCTGCCACTGCAAAGTACGAAGGCGTCCGCGGCCACGTGAAAGATTTTATTAACGCCGAACATCGCAAGGAGATTATTTTTACTTCAGGGGCAACGGCGAGCATCAACATGGTCGTTTCCGGAGTGGCCAATGCTTTTTTGCATCGCGGAGACCGCATTCTGCTTTCCGACATGGAGCACCATGCGATGATAGTTCCATGGCAGGCCGCGGCTCTCCGGAAGAAAATAAAAATTGATTTTGTTCCGCTCACTGCAGAGGGAAGAATCAATCTTAGTGTGTACAAGAAATTATTGGCGAAGCACAAACCGAAGTTCGTCGGCATTACCCATGTCTCAAACGTGCTTGGCACGGAGAATCCGGTTCGGGAGATGGTTGCTCTTGCTCACGCGGTTGGTGCATTAGTGCTGGTTGATGCGGCGCAAAGTGTCGCGCACCTTGACGTTGATGTGCAGAATCTGAACTGTGATTTCATGGCCTTCTCCGGCCATAAAATGTACGGTCCGACAGGAATCGGCGTTCTCTACGGCAAAAAAGAATTGTTGGAGAAGTTGCCGCCTCAAGTATTTGGTGGTCACATGATAGAACAAGTTACACGCACAAAGACAACCTACGCGCCTCTGCCGAAGAAATTTGAAGCTGGTACAGCCCCCGTTGCCGAGGTGATTGGCTTGGGTGCAGCAATCTCATTTCTGCAAAAAATCGGATTAAAAACTATTGCGAAAAATGAAAGCAGTCTGACTGCCTACGCGCTCCGCGCGCTCAAAAATGTTTCCGGTCTCACGCTCCTTGGCCCCGCAACCGCCGATGCGAGAGCGCCGATATTCAGCTTTACGATTGCTGGCATTCACCCGCACGACATCGCGACTCTGCTTGATAGGGAAGGCATCGCCGTCCGCGCCGGCCACCACTGCGCGCAGATTTTGCACGAGAGTTTTTCGTTGGATGCTTCGGTACGAGTAAGTCTTTGCGTATACAATACTCCCGCAGAAATTGACCGCTTAGTTGTAGCGCTCAATGCGATACAGAAGAAATTCCAATCATGAGTATGGAGTCAACAGTCTACAGGAATTCAAGCAGTGGTTTGCTGTCAACTGTTCACTGCCCGCCCCGTCGGCGGAGCCGTTTTCGGGGTCAACTGTAAACTTGTATTAAGTATGGACAATAATGACATATACCGCGAGGAAATAATGGAGCACTACCGGAATCCGCAGAATTTTGGTGTGATGAAGCGCCCGACATATAAAGTGGAAGCAAAAAATCCGTTGTGTGGCGACAAAATCCTTTTGCAGTTGAAGGTAAATAAAAAGGGCATTGTTGAACAAGTGCGCTTCAGCGGTTCCGGATGCGCCCTGTCCATCGCCTCCAGTTCAATGTTTACGGAATGGATGCTCGGCAAAACCGTGAAAAAATTGAAAGCAATCGGCCCGAAGCAGATTCAAAAATTGATAAGTGCAGAGATAGGCTCGTCTACAGATGCCGACCATGGACCGGTCGGCCCGGCTAGATTGCCGTGCATGCTCATCTCACTCTACGCTCTCCAGAAAATGTTTTCCGAGGGCCGGTAATAAGGCAGAGTGTTAATTCAAATCTTCGGACCCTACGGTACGGGGTTGTGCATTAGGCTGGCGCGTTTTCACCTCTGACGTATAATTAAAACCATATGAGGGCCGTAAAGCGTCTTGTTGCGGCGGTGTCCGGGCTCATGCTCCTCGCAGTACCTTTTGCATTCGCAGATGCATTGTCCGTTTCCATTCAGTCGCTCTCTCCTCTGGGTGCGATACCCGTCGGTACCACTGTCTCATTCACCATCACGCCCACTGGTTTCTCACCCAGCCTGTACATATTGTCCGATCCCTTCGGCACATCAACCGCGTCCAACAGCAACATCAGTGGAAACGGCGCGTTCTCTTGGACTCCGGTACAAAGCGACATCGGCACACACCCGCTCATAGTCACTGCCTCTGATAACGTCGGTAATGCGGCGAGCACGACGGTGAGTATCGTCGTCGCACCGCCGCCCTCGCTTGTAATCCAATCGCTTTCCCCCGGACCAACCGTCATGATTGGCGCAAAACTCTCGTTTACGGCGACCGTATCGCGACTCACCAACCCGTCTTTTTCTCTCCACGATGCGTTCGGCGGAACCAGCGGCTCAAGCATCCTCAATACCAACATTGATGCATCGGGGAACTTCTCGTGGACTCCTGATGTGACCCAGCAAGGAGAACACGTGCTCACGGTCTACGCCACTGATTCTGTGGGCCGCAGCGTTTCAGCCAGTCAAACAGTGCGCGTGGGCGCGGAGCCGTCGCTCACAATCCAACTCCTTGCTCCCGCGGGAAACATCACGCCCGGTCAGACCGTTACCTTTAGGGCGGGCGCTCAGGGTTATTGGCCCACGACCTTTTCCATCGGCGATGCATTCACGGGTACGGCGTCATCCATAACGAACAACAACATTAACGCGTCGGGACTCTTCTCGTGGACGCCGCTTGCGGGCGATTTCGGAACCCATGTCCTCCGGATAATCGGAACCGTGGGCGCATGGGGACAATCTGCGTCTACGACGCAGACCATCGTCGTTCTCGGCCCCGGCGGAGTGGTCCCGCCGCCGATAGTCCCTGCATCTACTTCCGCTACTTCCGCAAGTTCCACGAGTGTCGCCAGTTCCACATCGGGCACTGCGAGTAGTACGGCATCTTCCGCGCTCATGGACCAGCTTGCAAAACTTCAGGCACAAATCGCAGGTCTATCCACCAGCGCGAATTCCACGCCTTCTTCCGGCTACGTCTTCAGCGGGAATCTGCGTCAAGGACAAACGGGTGATGTCGTCTTGCAGTTGCAAACCGTGCTCGCAACGCAAGGATTCCTAGCGGCCACTCCGAACGGTCACTTCGGACCGGCCACGACCGCCGCCGTCAAGAAATTCCAAGCGGCGCACGGGTTGTCGCCGGTCGGCACCGTCGGTCCCGCGACCCGCGCGGCGCTCAATGCTCTAGCATCCAGTTCGTCCGGAACGGCGAACGTGAGTGAAGGCGCCGCTACAACAGCGGGCGATGCGTACGTCTTCAAGAATTTCATCGGTCTTCGCGATAGCGGGACGGATGTTCTGGAATTGCAGAAACGCCTCGCCACGCTCGGATTTTTCTCGGGCTCTGCGACCGGTTACTTCGGGACGGTAACAGAGACGGCAGTCAAAAAGTTCCAAACTGCCAAAGGCATTAACGCGGCCGGCTATGTCGGCCCTGCGACCCGCGCGGCTCTCAACCAGTAACCTACTCCGTCAGTTCGGCTAGATTGCCGTGCATGCTCATCTCTCTATGCGCTTCAGAAGATGTTTGCTGAATAGTTTCGGGGTCCGAAAATGAAGTTTCTCCGGTTCGGGATAAAAAGGTAGAATATGAGATATGTCAATCAAGTTGGTACACGAAGAAATAAAGCGTTTTCTTGCCAGCAAAGAACCTGAAGTTCTATGTATTAAAGGTAAGTGGGGAGTGGGGAAAACTTACGCATGGGGTCATTATCTAAAAGAGGCATTAAGTACCAAAGAGATCGGGCTAAGTAGGTACTCGTACATCTCGTTATTTGGGCAGAAGAGTTTAGATGACTTGAGATTTTCTCTCTTCGAAAACACTATTGAAGTTGAGCAGATAGACAGAGGTCCGGACATTAACTCACTGCAATCTGGACTTCGTTGGATAAAGAAAAATTATAGAAAGGGAGTTGTTTTTCTAAGTAGGTTCCCCAACTTTCAACCCTATCTTGCAGGTTCGGAACGAGCCTTATTTTTCCTCGTTAGAAATCAAATAGTTTGTATTGACGATCTTGAGCGTGCCGGAGGGGATCTAAAAGCTACTGATGTGTTAGGCATGATCTCTCTCCTCAAAGAACAACGTGGGTGCAAGGTGGCTCTACTGCTTAATGACGAAGAGCTTTCTGCCGAAGATAAGGAGGTCTTTAAGAAACAACTCGAGAAAGTCACTGATACTGTATTAGAATTTAAACCATCTCCCCTGGAAGCGGCAGACATTGTTTTTTCGTCACGAGAAGGCATTTATGGTCTGTTGCACAAGAACTGCACATCTCTAGGCATCGTCAACATTAGAGTTATCAAAAAGATAGAGCGAATAGCTCGAAGGTTGGAAGAATTACTCTCAGAAACGTATCCCGACCTTTTATATCAAGCTCTACATTCCACTACGCTGTTTGGGTGGGTCGTTTACGAGCCGAAGGTTGCCCCGTCTTTAGATTTTATTAAGAATTTCAGTCCAATTTTTGACTTGGAAAGGGGTGGAGATAAAATCACAAAACAGGAGAAGTTATGGCAAACATTACTAAGTGCGTACCAGTTTTTTCAGACAGATGAATTTGATCTTGTTGTGCTAGACGGGATTCGTCTTGGATATTTTGATGTTGATGCTCTAAACAAAGTGGCGGCTAAGCTAAGTGAAAAACTTAAGCGTGATAAAAAAGATGGCTCATTTAGTAAAGCCTGGGATCTATATCACGATTCTTTTAGTGTTGGTGAAAAAGAAGTCCTAGATGGTATTTATAATGCTGCTGTGGAAAATGTTGACGTTATTACTCCTACAAACCTAGATGGCACAGTCTCTTTTCTGAAAGAATTTGGTCGCACTAAACAAGCTCGTCAGCTCCTAAAACACTATATTGAGAAACGTCCTGAAGAGAGAGACCTCTACGATCTAAAACGCTCAGCGTTTGGTAACATGGTGAAAGACCCAGACGTGACGAAAGCTTTTAAAGAAAAACTCGAATCTTTTGTTGACGACAGAGACCCCGGTCAAGTGCTAGAAAGCATTGCCATGAATCGTGGTTGGAATCCCGAAGATGTTGAAATGCTAGCAAAGTTGACCTCAAATGATTTTTACGGGCTTTTTAAGGAAGCACGTGGCGTTCATATGCATCGTATTATTAAGGGAGCTTTAATATTTGGTTCTGTTGGAGATGCCTCAGAACAAATGAAATCTATTTCTAATAATGCAGCCGTTGCGCTACGCAAGATTGGCAGTGAATCCAAACTGAATGCAAAACGAGTAGCTTCCCAGGGTGTCTCAATGGAAGGTAAGAAGAAAATCTAGCTCGAAGTCTTGAGAATACACACCTATGGCCAAAAAGACTACAAAATCGGCGAAAAAAACCACCAAACAAATCATCGCGGCGGTGGAGGCCGTTTTGAAAGAATTTGAGCCCATGTTCACGGAGCACGGGGGCGGGGCGGAGCTTGTTGCCGTGGAATCGGACTCGGTCATTTTGCGCCTTATCGGAAATTGCCAAGGATGTGGCATGGCGGGCGTTCACTTCGGCGTTGAGATGGAAGAGAAAATAAAAAAGAGCCTTCCGCAAATAAAGGAGATTACGTATTCGTACTAAAGCAGAAGCGTTTAGCGAATAGCGTATAGTTTAGAAATACGGAATGCGAAGCGGGGGAGTTAACGGGTCAATTGGTGTATATGACCCTTGAGACTTGAGGGGGTACATGGAAAACAGGCTGTGGTCCTAAGACAGCCT
Source organism: bacterium (assembly GCA_030648265.1). Taxonomy (GTDB): domain Bacteria; phylum Patescibacteriota; class Minisyncoccia; order Phycocordibacterales; family UBA2100; genus UBA10103. Next base: position 15,028 of record JAUSHX010000013.1, on the reverse strand, counting down.
GTTACCTGAAGATCATTTTCCAAGTCTTCCTGACGCAGGTCGCCAGGTTGGATGACATTGATATGTCAAAATTCGGTTGGTAGCCGCCCGAGATATATCTCCACAAACAAGCGACGTGTATGGGCCGGTACAATTTCCCGATTTTCAGGGTCCAAAAAAGAAGTCGTTGAACCCTGTTTTCACAACAGACACAACGAGAATCCGAGAACCTAGCGCGAGACATTTGCAGTCTCCTTAAAAAAGAAACGTGAGTAAGCAAACCCAAGTGGAGTATACGGGAGAAGGACAGGCAATAGGCAGAAGGCAAGAGGAAACAGGGGACAGGAAATAGTCGGTAGCCATTAGTCAGGGAGTGAGTATGTAAAAGCATCAAAGCCATAATATAAGCATATTTTCTCTATTCCAGTGTTTTGCAAAACACTGGAATAGAGAAACGGGGTTGAAAGAGGGGAAACGGAGGGTACAATGGGCGTATATGAATAACACTCTTAGGGTTTCGTGGGCGGCCTTTGTCATAAGTGCGCTTATTATTCCGGTAGTTGCCCTTGGTGCGGAGGTTCGCACCGGCGAAACGCCGACATTTTCCGCGACAGAAACGGTACAAAACGACCTGTATCTCTTCGGCGGCACTATTTCAAGCGGCGGCACGGTCAAGGGCGATTTGATTCTCGGCGGCGGCACCATTGTCGTCAACGGTCCGGTTTCGCAGGATATCCTCATCGGCGGCGGCACTATATCGGTGTTCTCTGATGCCGGGGATGACGTGCGCATCGGCGGCGGCAATATTACTCTCGCCGGTAAAGTCGGCAACGATGTTGTCGTTGCCGCGGGGCAGACGCAAATTTCAGGCGCGGTCGGCGGTGATGTCGTATGGGCGGGCGGTTCGCTTAATGCCGACGGCTCTGTCGGCGGCAACATGAAGCTCGCAGGAAGTTCGGCCACTATCAATTCGCACGTGAAGGGAAACGTGACGTTTAAGGGTAACAAATTGACGCTCGGCAAAGACGCCGTCATAGACGGCAACTTGGATTACAAAGCGGCGGCGAAAGCCGTCATGGAAGAGGGTGCAGTGGTAAAAGGGAAGACGACTTACACGGAGCAGGGAGGCTCCAAGAAAAGCCCGGTTTCGCCGGCAGGAATTCTGGCGATTCTATCCGCATTTCTCTTCGGTAAATTTCTGGCGGCGCTTCTGTTCGCGCTTGTGCTGGGATTGTCGTTCAAACGCTGCACGCTCGCGCTCATTAGCAATGCCACGGCACATCCGATGCTGGAGATTGGCCGCGGGCTCATCGTGCTGATTGTTCTTCCGATAGCATCAGTCATTGCTCTCATAACGCTCGTCGGCATCCCGTTCGGCCTGTTGGGTCTCCTCCTGTTTGGGGCGCTCTTGCTTACCGCCTCGGCTTGGGCTTCCGTCCTTGTCGGCTCGCTCGTACACAAGCAATTTTACAAGCCGGCGGACTATCAACTCACGTGGAAGACGGTACTCTCCGGCGTGCTCATATTCTCCTTGCTCGGATTCATCCCTCTTATCGGCGGCATCGCGAAGTTTGTACTCGTACTGCTGGCGCTTGGCTCAATAGTGAAAGTGATTTGGGACAGCGGAAAAGAATGGCGTTGATGCTGTATCGTTTGCCGCTGTAGTGGCAGGCGTTATTTCTGATATGATTCAGGCATGGCTAGCGCAAAGTTACAATTGCAGTTTCTTTTGGTAGTTCTTGCGGGAGCGCTGGTTTTGTCGTTTTTCATCATCAGTCCGTTTCTCACCCCGCTTGTTCTCGCGGCGGTGTGTGCCGTTGTGCTCCAGCCTCTGTACCGCACCCTGCTTCGCAACTCCGGCAACAGGAAAGCATTGGCGGCCGGTGCGACCCTGCTGTTCAGTTTTGTGTGCATTCTCATTCCGCTCGCATTGTTGGGCACGCAGATATTCCGCGAATCCACGCAGCTCTACGCCTCTCTTGCGCAGGGAGATAACACGCAGAACCTTGTCGTTAACGCGATACAAAGCATCGGGAACACATCCGAGAATATTGTGCCGGGGACCGGTGATTTTTTCACGCATCTTTCAAGTAATCTTGATGTGTATGTGAAGCAGGGACTCGTGTGGCTTTCGGGCCACTTGGGCGCGGCGCTATCGGGCATCTCCGTGCTTTTGCTGAACTTATTTATTTTCTTTATCTCTCTTTATTATCTCTTGCGGGACGGGCCGAGATTAATACAGTCGCTGATAACGCTAAGCCCGCTTAACGACAAAGATGACAGAGTTGTGTTTGACCGGCTTGAGCTCGCTGTTAATTCTGTGATGAAGGGAAGTCTGATGATAGCGGGCCTGCAGGGAGTGCTGACGGCAATCGGCTTCGCTATTTTCGGCGTCCCCAACAGCATTCTCTGGGGAACGGTTACCGTTGTTGCGGCGCTCATACCGGGGATTGGAACGGCGCTCGTGCTCATACCCGGAATTATTTATCTGTTTGTTACCGGAAGCATTGTCCCGGCAATCGGGCTCTTGGTGTGGGGGGCGCTCGCTGTCGGGCTCATAGACAACTTCCTCGCGCCCAAACTGGTGGGCAGCGGCATGCGGATGCATCCCTTGCTCGTGCTTCTGTCCGTCTTGGGCGGGATTGTGTTTTTCGGGCCGGTCGGAATCTTTCTCGGGCCGCTCTGCATAAGTCTGCTTCTTGCCCTCATCACCGTCTACACGTACCTTGAACATCCAATGCCTCTGGTGGGGAGGTGAGGGGACACCTGCCGAAGGCAGGCAGGGCTTCTAGCTGCTAGGGACTAGCTTCGAGCTTTTGGCAGGCGGATTGACCCGCATTGTAGCCCGTGATATACACGACGCAGAGAAACTGTTTCAGAGGTTCAATTTTCCAAGAGGAAAGGAAGTCTAATGAACACGCAATGGTGCAAGTGTTGTGGGATTGACAACGGATTGCCGTCTCTGTCGCATAAAGTGGGATGTCCTATAAGGATCCGCGATTACGTCGGCGATGTGGCCGCAGACAGGGCCGTCGCGTCGTTCGAACGCGGGTACGCGGACAGAATCAACGGCAAGCAGCTCAGTTCCGCGGAAACGAGCAATATACCGTACCATCTCGGCCGGGTAAAAGCTGAGGCAGAAATCAGGGAAGCTGAAACATAGCTCGCCGGACTTGCGAAGGTCTACCGCGAAGCGCAGGCAATGATTGCCGAAAGCGGGGCAACCATCATGGGGAAGAACGGTTGACCCCTCGGACCCAGACGCTGAGATGAGAAATGCGGCAAAGACCGCCAAACCAATTGTACTTTTGTTCCATTTCGAAAGGCCCGGCGATTGCGACGCTGGGCTTTTTCTATGCTAGTGTTTTGCAAAAGACTGCAATAAAAAAAAGAGCGCAAACGGCTCAATTACCGGTAATTGAGCCGTTTGCGCTCTAGTATCCGTTCACGAACGTCAGCCACTTTTTGTACCTCGGATTTTCTCCTCTGGTGATTTTCAGGAACTCTTCGCGGATTTGTTTGGTCACTGGGCCGATGGAGTAGGCATCGGCATCTGTAGACGAGCCATTCGCTTTCTTCATTTTCTTGTTGTCTATGGAGGCGATGGCCGTCACTTCCGCTGCGGTGCCGGTGAAGAAGCATTCATCGGCGGAAAGCGCATCTTTGATGGTCAATGTGCGCTCCACCACTTTGTAGCCGAGGTCGCGCGCGAGCGTCATAACGGATTCGCGCGTAATGCCCGGCAAGATTGAACCGAGCTTCGGCGTGGAAATGGTTTTGCCTTTGACGATAAAGAAATTTTCTCCCGGCCCTTCGGCGATGTTGCCCTCATAGTCCAATTGAAGTGCCTCGGTAAATCCGCGGTCGGTGGCCTCGCGGCCGGCGAGCATTGAATTCACGTAGTGACCGGAGACTTTCGCATTCACTCTAAGAGTCTGCGGATGGATGCGCAATGTTTTTACCACGGTGATGCGGGCGGGCTCGTCGCCCAAATATGCGCCCCACGGCCACGCGGCGATTACCACCTCTACGGGGCAGTTGGTGGGAAGCACGCGCACTTCGCCGAAACCGAAGAAAGCAATCGGGCGGATATAGCACGACTTGAGTTTGTTTTTGCGCACCGTTTCCACGACCGCCTGCATGAGCTCGTCCAGCGTGTATGGCAATTTCATCCCGAGGCTTTTCGCCGAGAATATAAGACGCTCCATGTGTCGCTTCAGGTGGAAGATGGCAGGGCCGACCGGTTGATGGTCGGCATCTGTAGACGAGCCCTTCTCGGTCTCGTACATGCGGATGCCCTCAAAGGCGCCGGTACCGTAGTGGAGAGAGTGCGAAAGCACGTGAATTTTCGCGCTCGCCCAGGGAACCAGCTTTCCGTTGAACCAAATGTATTTTGTTGCTTGCATTCCCGCATCTTACTGTAACTGTTCTATCACGCAAGATGTGAAATCATCCGTAGAAAGGATCTCTTCACCCTTCGCCGCTAGGTCTTTTGTTTTCTTTCCCGCCTTCCACGCCGAAAGAACCGCTTCCTCAATCGCCTGTGCTTCCTTGTCTAAATCGTATGTGTAGCGCAAGAGCATGGCGAGTGAGAGGATTTGCGCGGTCGGGTTCGCAATATTTTTGCCCGCGATGTCGGGGGCGGAGCCGTGCGCGGGCTCGTAGAGGCCGAATCTTCGAGCGTTTCCGCCGGAGGCGGATCCGACTTTGGCGGAGATGCTCGCGGAGGGCACGAGCCCGAGAGAGCCCACGACGGCGCCGCCGAGGTCGCTCAAGATGTCGCCGAACATGTTGTCGGTCGCGATGACATCAAACGAAGCGGGGGAGCGCACGAGCTGTTGGGCCGCGTTGTCCACGAACATAAAATCCATTGCAATGTCGGGGAATTCTGCGTGAATAAAGCGCGTGACATCACGCCACAGGCGCGACGTCTCAAGAACATTCGCCTTATCCACAATGGTCAGTTTTTTTCTGCGCTTTTGCGCGGCCACGAACGCGATGCGGACGACGCTCGCAATTTCTTTCCATGTGTAGCGGCTGGTTTCCTCCGCGGTTATTTCCCCGTCAACCTCGTACCGGCGCATGGGACCGAAGTAGATGCCCGCGATGAGCTCGCGCACGATGAGCACGTCCATCCCTGCGATTAAGTCCGGCTTAAGCGGGCTAAAGGATTCCGTTCCTTGCCACACTTTGAGCGGGCGCAGGTTGGCAAACAAATTGAATTTCTCCCGCAAACCGAGGATGACGTTCTTTTCGGCGTCTTTCCAGCGCGTGGATTCCTGATCGGACACGGGGCCACCGACGGCGCCGAACAAAATCGCGTCCGCCTTTTTGCACATCTCAACCGTTTCTGCCGGCAGGTGCACGCCGAATTTATCGTATGCGACGCCGCCCGTTACACCTTCCTTCGTTTCAAATGTGTGGCCGAATTTCGCGTTAACCGCATCCAGAATGCGAACAGCCGAAGCCATTATTTCCGGACCGATGCCGTCTCCAGCGAGGACTGCGATCGTTCCGCGCATAATTATTGGCGCTTCTTGGCGCGTGCCGGAGAGGCTCTCTTAACTTTTTGTGCAGATTGCTCCGAGCGATTCAAGGCGCTCAAGAGCGCGCGCAGAGATGCGCCGACGATATTGAAGTCAGTGCCGATACCGAAAAACGAGTTGCCCTTTTCATCGGCAATCTGAATGTAGGCGACCGCGCGGGCGTCCTCGCCTTTGCCAAGCGCGTGTTCCTCGTACGAGAGGAAACTGTAGTGTCCCGCGCCCGCACGCTTCAGCGCTTTACTGAAGGCGTCAATCGGGCCGTTGCCGGTGCTTGTGACCGTACGCTTCTTCCCATTCATTTTTATGACCGCCGAGAGGGTCGTGACATCGCCTTTCCCGCTACTCTCGTCTTTTATCTTGAAACTCCGGAGTGAGATTGGACTTGAGCGATTCAGGTACTCGTCTTCAAACGCCTTTTGTATTGCCCCGGGAAGCACCTCTTTGCCGGTCGCATCGGAAATGCGCTGAATCATTTTCCCCAATTCGGGGTGCATCGCTTTCGGCGTGTTGTATCCGAACTCGTTGCGCAGGATGTGCGCGACGCCGCCTTTGCCGGACTGGCTGTTGATGCGGATTACCGCCTCATAGGTGTGGCCGACATCTTTCGGGTCCATCGGAATGTAGGGAACTTCCCACAGCGGTTTCCCAGAATCCTTCATCGCCTGAAACCCTTTGTCTATCGCGTCCTGATGAGAGCCGGAAAATGCGGTGAAGACCAGTTCTCCCGCGTATGGGTGGCGCGGATGCACGGGAAGGTCGGTGCAGGATTGATAGACCTCAATGCAACGGTCCAAATCGCTTAAATCCAGTTGCGGGTCAATGCCCTGTGTGTGGAGGTTGAGCGCGAGCGTGATGATGTCCACGTTGCCGGTACGCTCGCCGTTGCCGAAGAGCGTGCCCTCCACGCGCTCTGCGCCCGCCATCATGCCGAGCTCCGTCGCGGCGACAGCGCATCCGCGGTCGTTGTGCACATGGAGACTGATGATAGCCTTATCCCGCGACTTGAAGTGACGGCAGAACCACTCTATCTGGTCGGCGTAAATGTTGGGCGTGGACATTTCCACCGTGTTGGGCAAATTGATGATGACTTTCTCTCCCGCGCGCGGCTTCCATTCCTCAATGACCGCATCGCAGACCTCTACGGCATAATCCAGTTCGGTGCCCATAAAACTCTCGGGACTGTATTCGTACAGAACCTCGGTAGCTTTTCCGCCCGAGGCGGATCCTCCTTTGGAGGACAGATATTTCTCGCTATACTGCCGCACCCATGCGGTGCCTTTGACGGCCATCTCTTTAATTTCCGGTTTGCCCATGCGGAATACGACGCGGCGCTGGAGTTCCGAGGTGGAATTGTACATGTGTATGAGCGCGCGCTTGGCGCCGACAAGAGAACGACACGTGGTTTCTATCAAGTGTTCGCGCGCTTGCGTCAGCACTTGGACGGTCACATCTAGGGGTATAAGTTTGCGTTCAATAAGTATGCGGACAAAATCAAATTCAACCTGCGAGGCGGAAGGGAAGCCGACCTCAATTTCCTTGAACCCGATGTCCACCAGCAGTTTGAACATGTTCAATTTCTGCTCAAGGTTCATCGGCGTGACGAGCGCCTGATTGCCGTCGCGCAAATCCACCGAGCACCAGCGGGGGGCTTGAGTGATGGTCTTATTCGGCCACGTTCTGTCCTTCAAATCTACGGGAGTGAACGGGCGGTATTTTTTCTTTGAATCTTTCATCTAGTTTTTTGCTCGTATGCCTTGATTTGGTCTGCGAAGCTTAGAGTGTAGCCGATATCATCCAATCCTTCCATGAGGCACCTCTTAACGAATGGATTAATTGGGAACGAATGAGCCTGTTTTTTCCACGTTATTGTTTGGTTCTTCAGGTTGATAGCGGCTTTCTCTTTCGGATTCTCAACAACCTCGGTGTGCATCATGTCTATTATTTTTCTCGGAAGTTCAATTAGAAGCAGTCCATTTTTTGCCGAATTGTTCCTGAAGATATCGGCGAATGAAATTGCGATAACAGCATTAAATCCGGCCCCCAAAAGCGCCCACGGAGCGTGTTCGCGGGAAGAGCCGCAGCCGAAATTTTTGTGGCCGAGCAGGATTTTCGCGCCCTTGAATTTCTTTTGGTTCAGGACGAAATCCGGCCTCGGCGTTTTTCCGTCTTCCTCATAGCGCAAATCCATGAACAGCCGCTTGCCGAATCCTTTTTTATTGGTGGCAGTCAGGTAACGCGCGGGAATAATTTGGTCAGTGTCCACGTTATCCCGTAGTAATGGCGCGAGCGTTGCGGTTAAGTCTTTGAATTGTGAGGTTCGCATATTAGTTTTTCTTAACGAGTAACCGAGTTTAGAAACAACTTGCGCCCAGCACCTTTCGCGAAAGGTGCTGGGTTAAGAATATGTAATTCGCTTCGCTCATACATCTTCTAAATATTCTCGCGCGTCTCCGACAGCGCCTTCAATCGCGGCAACGGCGGCCATCGCAGGCGACATGAGGAGCGTGCGGGCGCCCTTGCCCTGCCTGCCCATGAAGTTGCGGTTTGAAGTGGAGGCGCAGTATTTGCCCGAAGGCACGAGGTCGCCGTTCATGCCGATGCACATACTGCACCCGGGTTCGCGCCACTCACATCCGGCCGACAAGAATATTTTGTCCAATCCTTCGGCCTCGGCTTTGTGTTTTACCTCGTATGAACCGGGTACGACGTAGCAGGTAACGCCGGGCGCAATCTTCTTGCCTTTAATAATGCTTGCCTCAACGCGCAAATCTTCAATGCGGGAATTCGTGCAGCTGCCCATAAACACATAGTCTATTTTTTGGCCGCGCATCTTTTGCCCTCCTTGGAGCCCCATGTATTCCAAAGCTTGCTTGATATCTTCGCCGCCACCATCAGGTATTTTCTTGGTGATGCCCACGGACATTCCGGGGTTCGTACCCCATGTGACCATCGGCTCAATCGTTGCCGCATCCATGACGATTTCTTTATCAAACTTTGCTCCCTTGTCGGTTTGCCACGAAAGCCACCTAGCGATAGCCTTCTTTTTTTCGGAATCATTTTTGAACTTCACCCGCTTCTCCAGATAGTCAACTGTCGTTTGGTCGGGCGCAATGATTCCCGCACGCGCCCCGGCCTCAATGCTCATGTTGCAGATGGTCATGCGCGCTTCCATAGAGAGCGCGCGTATGGCGCTACCTCGGTACTCAAACGTGTAGCCGATTCCGCCAGCAATCCCGAGCTCGTGAATGATGCGCAGAATGATGTCTTTGGAATAGACGCCGGGCTGGAGCGTGCCATTAATGATTATCGCCATCGTTTTCGTTTTGTTCTGCAGGAGGCACTGCGTGGCGAGGACGTGTTCCACTTCCGATGTGCCGATGCCGAAGGCGAGCGCGCCAAATGCGCCGTGAGTGGAAGTGTGGCTGTCTCCGCAGACGACAGTTTTTCCCGGCTGCGTGAGGCCGAGCTCCGGCCCGATAACGTGCACGATGCCCTGATGTTTGCTGTCCAAATCGTAGAGCGTGATACCATATTTCTTGCAATTATCCGCGAGCATCCCCACTTGCTTCTGCGCCAGCGCATCCGGCCACGGCAGTTTCTTTCGGTTAATTGATGGAACCGAATGGTCCATGGTCGCGATGGTTAAGTCAGTGCGGCGGACAGGCAACTTCCGATTGTGCAACCCGGTGAATGCCTGCGGAGTCGTCACCTCGTGTATCAGGTGCAGGTCTATATACAATATAGTGGGCTCGCCTTTAGCCTCTCGCACCACGTGAGCGTCCCATATCTTTTCGTACAGAGTTTTCTTTGCATTAACCATACTCACGTTAAGTAACCAATATATCAGACTTGGCCTCTGTTGCGATAGGTGCTACCGGGCACCGATTTCGAACGCTCCAAAACACAAAAACCCCGCGGATGCGGAGTTTCTATGCGCGGCAGGCACGGCAAGCCTGGGTTTTACCAGGTGGGTGCTCTCAGCATTCAGACCGGAGTCTAAAGCGATTCGAGCTCCCTAAGTTGTACCAGCAGGTGTTATACCTGTCGCTGCGTTCAGTATACCACTGCCACCGAACATGCAAGTGTGGAAAACTAATGGAGTTCGTCGCGGCGATGCGTTTGGTCTTCAAGCCGTTCTTTTCTTCTTGCTTCCCAGTCTTTTTCGGACATTACTTGTCCGGTCTCCGGGTCAGTCATCCATTGGTTGTCACTTTCGCCTGCTTTAAATACCCTATCTAGATTTCTCTTTTGAGGCCCCTGTTGTTCTAATCCTCCCATACGCATTATTGGTTTAAAATACCTTGTAATTCTTTCGCATAGAGGATGTCCTCATGCGATACCTTATACTCTACCAGTTCTTTTGCGCGAAACCAGTGGGGGATTTCCATTTCCGCTTCAGGAACCGAACCGGATGCGTGAATTAAATTGCGGACAGCTCTGTCGTCTTGGTCGGACATGATGTACGAATCCACCACGAAGTCTCCGCGGATGGTTCCGACTTGTGCCGACCGCGGCTCCGTTCCGCCCGTCACTTTGCGGACGAGCTCTACCGCATGCGCGCCCTCCCATGCCATTACTATCACTGGCCCGGCTGTCATGTACTTCTTAAGATTTTTGAGAATGACCGCCGTAATGGCGAGCGGGTCTTCGGATGGAGGCGTCAAACCCTTGTCGTGATAGCTCTTAATTGTCTTCTCGCCAGTCACGCGCATCCAATTCGGGTCAAGCGTGTAGTGCCCCTCTATCTGTTCAACCGTTGGAACGACCATCTTGAGGCCGACCAATTTGAGGCCGAGCCGTTCGTAGCGCAGCACTATCTCGCCAATGAGAGCCCGCTGGATGCCATCCGGCTTGATGATAACGAGGGTACGTTCTTTCCTGTGGTGGCTCTCTTTTTCGTTCATGGCGAGATTGTATCACAATTTTCCGACTGCAGCAGGCCATTCTGATACAGTCCGCCTATTGCCTATTGCCTATATGCCGTGTTAAAGTGCACGCCACATGATGACGGCAGTAACACAAGACATTAAAACGCTATTTGAGGCAGGTGCGCATTTCGGGTACTCCCGCACGCGCCGCCATCCGACGGCTTCGCCGTTTATTTTCGGCACGAAAGACCGAAACGACATCTTTGACCTTGAGGAAACGCAGAGACGGCTTGAAGCGGCATGCGCATTTGCGAGCTCGATTGCGGGGAGTCCTGCGGTTGTCGCCGGCGCGCCTGCACGTGGAGCACGGTCAGGCCTGCCTGTAACTGCCCGCGCGTTGCACACAGGCGAGCGGAGCGCGCAGACAGGCGAGAAGGCAATCGGGAGAGCAGGGCAGCTTCTCTTTGTCGGCGGAAAGAACGAGGCCGTTGATATCGTCAAAGAAGTTGCCGAGAGAATCGGAGCGCCGTATGTCGCCGGACGCTGGATAGGTGGTACGCTCACGAACTTCAAGAATATCCGCAAGCGCATTGACCGTCTGGAGAAATTGATGAGCGAGCGCGACAGCGGGGAACTTGAGAAATACACAAAAAAGGAACGGCTTCTCATTGACCGCGAAATCACCGAGCTTCTCGCGCGATTCGGCGGCCTAGTGAAAATGCTTGACCTTCCCTCGGCGCTTTTCATTGTTGATACGAAGCGCGAGGAAACCGCGGTGCGCGAAGCGAATCAGCTCGGCATTCCCGTCATCGGCCTTTCCAGCTCGGACTGCGACTTTTCAATGGTGCAGTATCCGGTGCCCGCGAACGATACCTCGGTGCGGAGTATTCGCCTTGTCGCGGAGACAATTGCAGAAGCGTTTGAGAAGGGAAAAACAAAGTCCCAATCTGCGAATGATACGAATACTACAAATATCCGCAAATAACGCACGTCAAATTCGTAGCCATTTGTAGATTGGGATAAATTTGTAGATTGGCGCGATTTATGGAAATCACCACTGAACTTATAAAGTCGTTGCGGGATGAAACTGGGGTTTCTGTCATGCAGTGCAAGAAGGCATTACAGGAAGCCGATGGGGATGTGGAAAAGGCAAAAATAATTCTCCGCAAGCAGAGCTCCTCTATTGCATCAAAGAAATCCGACCGTGCGCTCGGCGCGGGTGTGGCAAGCGCCTACACGCACGCGGGCGGTAGTGTCGTGGGGGCGGTCGTTCTCGCCTGCGAAACCGATTTCGTGGCAAAGAACGAGGAGTTCGGAAAACTTGCGTATGGAATCGCCATGCATGTTGCGGCCATGAATCCGCAATTCAAATCGCGCGCGGATGTGCGGGAAGAGGACAAGCGGGCGGCGATTGAGGTATTTGAGAAAGAGGCAGCGAACCTTCCGGAGGCGGTGCGCACGCGTGCCGTGGAAGGCAAGATTGAAAGCTACCTCAAAGAGCGTATTCTTTTGGAACAGCCGTACGTGAAGGACCCGACAATAACTATTCGCGGACTTATAGATTCGGCCATACAAAAATTCGGCGAGAAGATAGAAATCGTGAGATTTGAGAGGTTGTCGGTGAAATAGAATATATGAAGTTTACAGATTACAGTTTACAGATTACAGAAAATTCGCGCAGCTCTCTACCGTTAACTGTTCACTGCCTGCCCCGTCGGCGAAGCCGTTTTCGGGGTCAACTGTAAACGTATCGCTATGCTCTTCCCTGCCATTGTCTTTTTTCTCTCACTGCTCGGGATTGTCGGCTTGTTTGTGGTCAAGTACCTTGAGGAACAGAAGCAAAAAGTATTACTTCCTCCAGTGTTGCGCAAAAAAGCCGATGAACAGGCGATTCAACTCAAGGGCATGCTCTTGGCGAAACGCGCAGAAGTCGCAAATCTCCCGGGTAATTTTCTGCATCTGGCACACGTTGGCGTACACGTAGCAGCGCTTGAAGCAGCTCGTTTCGCGCGATATCTTGAAGCGCAAGCGCATCGTCTCGCGGACTTTGTTTCCCACAAGCATCATTTCAAAAAAGGAGAAACGCGCTCGGAATTTTTGAAGCAGGTGAAAGAGCACGCGCTCAACAACAATCACAACAATGGTTCCGTTGTGGGCGGTAGTCAGAATGACAGCGAGATATTATAGACCCGACGCCAGTATGGTAGGGGAGCCGACTCCCGGAGCTTCGGTCGGTACGTCGGCTTTGGTAGATTGAGTAGATGCTGAAAGACGGGTATATTAGGTTGACGCCGGAGTAGCCCCAACCAAAAGAAGGGGATTCAGTGGAAAGATTTTAAGCCGCCTTAGCTCAGTTGGTAGAGCAACGCTTTTGTAAAGCGAAGGTCCCCGGTTCGAGTCCGGGAGGCGGCTCCAAAAAATGAGTGGGCTCATTTTTTGGAGCCGCCGACAAATAAAATAGACGGCGTTGCATTTTGAACTCATGCAAAAATCAGAAATCGAAGGAGAAATCTCAAAACTAGAAACCGCGATGGAAGCGGCTGATGACACCTATTGGTATCTGCACATCGGACGAGCGACGGATCTCTCGGGTTTCGATCACATGCTCTATCGCTCTTTTGAAATATTGCCGGGCGCGCTTTCCATTCTGACGCTCAGCACGTTCGTGGCACTCGCGTTCATGAAGCCCGCATGGGCTGCGTACCTCACGATCATCTTTTCGATCTACTGGCTTTTCAAAACGGTCTATCTTTCGATGCATCTGCGCCACAATTTTCAACGGATGCGCCACAACCTCGCACTCGATTGGCAACAGCGCCTCGCGCCTCTCGCATACGACGGCATTCATCACCTCGTCATTTTTCCCTTTTACCAAGAAGAATACGAAGTGGTAGCAGAAAGTATACGAGGACTTTTGCGCGCCACCTGGGATACGAAAAAAATCTTGGTCGTTCTTGCCACCGAAGAGCGTGCAGGCCCTCTGCAGCGAGAAGTGGCCGAGCGCGTCGCGCGCGACTTTGGAGGGCACTTCGGATCCATATTGATCACCGTCCACCCAGAGGATCAGGAAGGAGACATTCCGGGCAAGGGGTCCAATATTTCATATGCGGCGAAGGAGGCACGAGCGCGCGTTATCGACGTGCTTCAGATCCCCCACGATCAAGTACTTGTTTCGGCCTTTGATATCGATACCGTGGTCTACCTGCAGTATTTTAGTTGTCTCACGTGGCATTTCCTGACGGCAGAGCAGCCATATCGTTCTTCCTTCCAGCCGGTCCCTCTCTACAACAACAACATCTGGCATGCATCTACTCTCTCGCGTGTCATCGCATACTCGAGTTCATTTTGGCAGATGATCCAACAAGAACGTCCGGAAAAACTGGCTACTTTTTCCTCACACGCAATTCCCTTGCCACAGCTTATCGAGGTGGGATATTGGCAGCGCAACGTTGTATCTGAAGATTCTCGCATCTTTTGGAATCTCTTTGTACGCTATGACGGCGATTACAAGGTGGTCCCACTTGCGTACCCCATTTCGATGGACGCAAATATGGCACCCACGCTTTTTTCGACAGCGAAACAGATCTACAAGCAGCACCGCCGCTGGACGTATGGGGTCGAAAATATTCCCTATATACTATTCGCTTGTATTAAAAATCCACGAATTCCATTTCGAAAAAAATTCCGCGCGGCAGCAGTGCAGATCGAAGGATTTTGGTCGCTCACGACGCACCCCCTGATCCTTCTTGTCGTCGGATGGCTCCCCTTGATCGTGGGCGGACACGGATTTAATGCGACGGTGCTCTCCTACAACCTCCCCTTCGTCGCGCGTACCTTTCTCACTATCGCCATGCTCGGTCTTATCGCGTCTGCCGCGATTTCAATGGCGCTCGTGCCGCCGCGCCCGGCGGAGTACGGCCGTTTCCGGTCGCTCGTGCTCACGGTACAATGGCTACTTGTGCCTATCACCATGGTTCTCTTCAGCTCTATTCCGGGCCTCGACGCACAGCTGCGACTCTTATCTGGCCGCTACCTGGGCTTTTGGGTAACACCAAAGACGCGTACCGCCTCCACCCTCTAGTGCCATGCAGCCGCTCTCTCTCAAAAAGCGCCGTTTTTATAGGCTCGGGCTCGTCGTGCTTTTCTTCCTTCTCTTCCCCTTTGTAATATTTTATGCGACAGGCCATCGCTTCGTGACAGGACTCGGATTTGTACAAATGGGGGGCATTTACGTCTCGGTACCATATTCCGACGCACGCGTTGTGATCGATGCGAGAGAGATCGGAACCAGCAATGTCTTACGACATGGATTTTATATTGCGAATCTGATCCCCGGTGTCTATACACTGCATGTGGAACGCGACGACTCCCGTCCATGGAGTCGCACCATCGTCGTCGAGCCCCAGCTGGTCACCGACGTTCGCGCCCTCCTTATTCCGCAAAAAATAGAACTGGTGAGGCTTGTCGATACAAAGGCCGCGACAACATCTGAGCGTACCCTCCCCCACACGGAGTACCTGCGGTATGGAGCAGTCTTCAAGCTTCCTGCCGCGACGACCAGTGTATCGAGCCTCGCCGGAGAGAAAGTAGTGGTGGAAAAGGGAAATGTGTTTGTACGCTGGAGCCTTCCGGATT